>NZLH01000032.1 GCA_002694155.1 Pusillimonas sp.
TTCTTCTGTTGCTATACCTTGACATGTTTAAGTTCCTTTATTTCTTTCTGTTTCTGTTTTGACGTCTATTTCTAATTCTTGATTTAGTTTGGTTATTTTTTTACCGTAAGGTGTAAGATTATTATCAATTAATCTTTTTCTATAATTATTTATTTTACTAAATAATTTTATACCCGCCAAAATACCACCTTCTATTTTTGAAAAAGATTCAGGCACTCTGCTTAATACAAAGTTATCTACACTCAATATTGCATCTACAGTCTTTTTGTCAAAATTCTTTTTTTCAACCAGATATGCTTGTATTGCTTCTGGACTAAAGTTATTGTCTCTTAATCTTGTTACAATACTTACTATATCAGATACTGCTCCAACTGCTGAGTCTGGATCTTTTTGTTGTCTTGCAAATGGATTATAAAAATATGGCCTACCATTTCTTGATACCCTTTGGAAATAATACCCTGTAATTTGTCCAGTAAATTCATCACGAGCTGTGCCTAATCTCATGCCTAAGATTTCTAATTGTCTTCGCAATGCACCTGGGTCAAACATAGCTCTTGCACTAATAAACCCTCTTGGATTCATCATATACATTTCAGCTAATTTTCTTGACCTTTGAGGTATATCTTTTTGCTCTCTTCCTTTAAACTTACTGTCCTTTGATACAGGTTTTGGTGTTACACTAATTACTTTACGACCTTCAGTTTTTACATTAAACTGATTGTTACCAAACTCTTGTGGATTTATATTTAATTTCTGAAACTCTTTCGCCTTAAATGGTAAATTGCTTTCAACAATTTGTTTTCCGCTTTCCAAACTTTGTCTATAATATTCTTTTAGTTCAGCCTGTGTTTCTATTTCTGCAACATTTATTACATTAGGATTAAAAAAAGGATATCCATAATTTCCGTAGAACATTCCTGTAACAGTATCAACATAACCATCTGCTGCAATTTTTATTCTTTCTGCTATTATATCTTTCAAAGGTCTGCCCTTTTCTTTTGACTTTGGAGTTTTCAAAACTCTTTTTTGATAAGATTTTAAATCTCCATCATAAATTTTTAAATAACCATCTTCATCTAACTGACCTTCTTGTTCTTTTGGATATATTTTATAACCACTATCATATTGTTGTTCAGGAACTTTTTTCTTAGGTTCTTGTTTTTTTATTTCTCTCTTTATTTTTCCTGCTTGTTCGGTATCCTTTTCAATAGTAACTACATTTCTACCAGTTCTTACTGCGGCTTTTGCGGTTGAACCACTACCAGCAAATGGGTCAAGAATAAGTTCTCCAGCTTTTGTTGAAGCTTTAATAATAGCTTCTAAAAGAGCAACAGGTTTGGCTGTTTGATATTTTGAGTCTTGTTTAAATAGAAGTTTTTCAGGGAAAACAAAACCTACATCTTGTCTTTGATTACCGCTTTGAGTAAATGAGAATACCCATTCAGATAAATCTCTACCAAACATCTGCTTTTGTTTTTTACCATCCTTAGTAAGTTTACCAGTTTCAATTGCAACACCAGATTTTTTTAAACCATTGTTGGTAAAAGCAGCAGAATATTCTCTAAGCTTTTTCTTGTTAGTTGGCATAGCACTAAACATAAAAAATACAGGCGTGTCAGGAGTTCTTAATAACGGAACGATATCTCCTACAAAATCAGAAAATTGTTTTGGCGACAACTTATCGTACTTTGCTAAATTCCTATTGCCACCTTTTATACCAGGTGCATCGTATGGAGGGTCTAAGAATATCATATCAAATTTGACCCCCTCTTGAACTAATTTTTTTATTTCTACTAACGCATCAGCACCCTGAATAATAGCTGCGGTTTTGCCATCCTGTGTTTTTATTGTATAAACACCAGCGGATACTCTTGTAAGCTCACCATTTTTGGCACCTTGACCTAATATTCTTCTAACAGTCGGCTCTGGTAAACCAGTGAGTCTTGTTATTTCTTTTATGGAAGCAACTTGAACTTCACCCAAAACATCTTTTACTTGTTCTTTCTGTGTTTTCTTTGGAGTTTTAATTGCCTTTACATCTTTTTGTGTAATAACTTTACCCTCTCTTATTTTAGATGCAACAGTATTTAATAAATCAATAACATCTTGGTCGGTTTTAGTAAACTGTTCTATGTCTATACCTAATCTTTTTGCTATACCCTCTATCCATCTTCTTACTCTGCTTTTGGTAGGAGCATCTAATTTAGTATAACCATCGGCCAATACGCCTAATACCTCTGCCAGTTTCTCTTCATTCTGTATATCCTGGTCATAGTTTGAAACAAACTCATCAATTTTTTTCTTTTGTTGTGCAGTCAAGCCCTTAGCTTTAGCTACAGCTGAAACCATTCTCTTTGTTAATGCTCTTGCTTGTGCGTTGGTTTTAACAGAGTTTAAAAGTAATGCATGAAAAACTTCATGTGCAACAGTTTTGTTATTGCCTTTCATTAGATCCACATGAATAGTCTGAGAAGTCGGGTCATAAAAACCCCTACCAGTTGTTCCTGTGGCATCTTGAAAGTTTGTTGAGCTTTCATGTAATACAATGCTTACATTTGGCAATATTTTACTAATTGCTCTGGATGCTCTTTTCGCAAACCTTACTACAGGTTCAAAAGTTTTTGTGTCTACCTCAGTTTCTGCTACAGTTTTAGGTATTGTAAGTTTTGTTTTTTTAACCTTACCATCTTTTGTAACATTTTCTGTTTCATAATCAACCTGTTCTTGTACCACCACTTCACCTTCTTGTTCAGTGTCACCTTCAAAGGCTGCTATTTCATCTACCTCTTCTTTTATTTTCGCTTTTTTCTGCGGGGGAGCCTGGCTTTGGTCTTGGTCACCCTCTCTGGTAGTGTCTTGTAATTCGTTGGATATTCCCTCATCCACTTTTTCAGTAGCTTTGGGTTTGACTTCGCCAGTTTCCTGAACTGGGCCTTGCTTCTTACGGGCATCTTGTTGTTTTTTAAGTTTAACTTTCATTTCCGCAATGCTTTCTGGAGTAATCTCAATCGGTGGTAAACCGAAAGCTGCTCTTCCAGCATTTGCATTTTTTATAACTTGTTCAGCTTGTTCATCAGTTATTTCATCTTCTTCAACCCTTGCTTTTGTTGGGTCTACTTTTTGTGCACCATCTAATAAATCAGACAATAGTTTATCTACTTTTCCAATCTCTTTATCTATATTGCCTCTAAGTTCTGGAGCTAATTTATCTCTTTGTTTAATAAGTTCTTTTTTATTTAACAATAATGCTATAGCTCTTTTTTTATCTGCTGTTTCTAAGTCAGTAGGAACTTTAGGAATCAATCCTCTAATATCATTTATCAAATTTATTTCAGCCTCACCTTCTTCTTTTGTTTTTGTTCCTTCGTTTATTTGGTCTTTTATTTTCTGAACATTTAATTTAAAAAATGTATTGTCTTGACTTATTGCTTCAAAGGTTTTGAATATTGGGTCTGATAATGCTTCATAATCTTTACCTGCAAACGCTGTACCTGTTGCTGGTATTGTACTCATTACCCAACCACCAACCATTTCTTGACCACCAGCCTTTATAACTTGAGCAACTCCATCTGCAAAACTTTCTGGAGTTTGAAACATATCTGCTTTCTTAATCTCATTATATATCATTTTACCACCAATATCTGCAATCTCTTGAGCCAATCCAGTTTCAAATTCTGCAAGTCCACCAGCCCCAATAATTAATGTTCCTTTGGCAATCATATTGTCTACCTCATTTCTAACTACTTGCTGGAATGTTAATCCTCTTGTTCGGGCAATTGATGTAGGCCCGTATTTTTGTATGCTCTTTAAAAGTATATTGTTTACTAAACCTCTTGCGTTTAAAACATTTCTCAAACCTACAGCCTCTAATGTACCTACAACTATACCGATAGGTAGTGATACCATTCTTTTTTCGTTCTCTGATATTTCTGCAAAGTCAGGGTCATTCATCATTTCTTCATTTAAATGATCGCTAACCTGTGCAAACATATTTGATGTCCTCATAGCCCAACCTGCTTTACCTCCACCGCCAATCATTGCAGGAACAGATTCTGCCAGCCCTATCCAGGCTCCACCCCAAAATCCTTGTTTTGTTAAATCATAATATTCATCAGTGGTGTCTTTGTCTCCTAATACTAAGTCTAATCCTTTTCTTGCCATAGGAACCATACCATCTTCGGTAATTTTTTCAAGCTCCTTTTTTAACGCAGCATCGGAGTATCTTGCTACAGCATCTGGTCTTTTAAAAGTAACCTCACCTAATTCACTTATCTCTACATTATCATATTTAACATCTTTTCTAAGAATATCTTTTACATATGAATCTATCATGGAGGACTGCTTGTTGCCCAAAGATTTATACAGGCTTTCAAAATTATCAAATGGTTTTAAAGTTCCTTTTTCCTGTGCCGCCTTTGCTTCATCCCAGTTTTTAATTATGTTACCTTCTGAGTCTTGGATAAGACCATCCTTCATTGCTTTTGCAACAAACATATTTTCATACTGTTGTCTACCAGCTCCATATTTTACTCTACCACCCGATACAGCATCTAACGGGCTAAAATCAGAAACAAGAATGTCTGCCATAAGGTCAGTGTAGAAAGAAGTAATTCTGCCCTGTCCTTTGAGTAAAGCTCTTTGTGTAATACCATATCCACTACCCATCTCTGCTTTTAATTCAGCATATTGACCAGCCAACCTATCTATTTCGGTACCCCTATTTTTAAGTATGTTATCTTGAGTTAATAAATCTTTTTTCTCTTGTTTGAGTTCGAGAGCCATTCTGTCTCTATCTTCTAAAAGCCTTCTTCCTAATTCAGAATTTTTTTCAGATTGACTCATACCTTTGATAAGCTCTTCCTTTTTATTAAACACCATCATTTTTTCTGCGTATGCTTTTATCCTATTATTAAAAGCACCAGCCTCTGTATTCAATAAACCTATAGCGTTATCTATATCTTCTTGATTTCTGAATTTGGTATTTCTAACTGCAATCCTCTCTTCTAATTTGTTTATTGTTTCGTTTTCTTTTTTATGTTTAGTAAGAAAGTCTTTTATTTGTGTAAGCTTTGATTCATTTTGCTTATCACTTTTAGTGTCTATACTAACAGTTAACTCATATGGTTTTTGAGTTTTTGGATCTATATCAGAAGATACTATTCGTAAAGCATCTACACCTGGTATTGCCTCCTCAACACTAAATCCAAATTCATTTAAATTGTAATTAAACTCAGCACTGATTATATCTTCATCAGTATCTATTCTTAAATTGTTAAGTGCATCTTGAAAAGGATTTGCCTCATCAGCTTCTTGCTCTTCTCGCATTTTACTGTATTGGTCAAAAGTTTCTTGGTCAACTTCTCCACCTTCAATAGAAAATTGTGTATCAGTTTCAGGTATTACTACCTCTTGAGTTTCTTCTATAACCTCATCGGACTCGTTCTCTTCTGAACCAACAGGCAATTCTGTATCTTGTATAGACTCCTCTTCTGTATCTTCCGATAACCCAGCCTCTTCCATCTCTGTAGTAATAGATGGAACATCCACTGGAGGCTCCATTTCTGCTTGGATAGATGTATCTTTTTTTTTTACTTTTTCAGTGAAAAAGTCTAAAGTATATCTGTCAGGAAAAGTTTCATCTCGGCTGCTAATCCAAGTATACATAGAAGATACATAGTCTTCTTTTTGCATATTGTTTTTAAAATCCTCAAGAGTATACCTTTGGGTAAAAGTATTATCTTCTGAACTTATCCATGTATATAATTGCTCTAAGTAATCCATCTATAATTTTTTATGGTGCAGCTGATTTACCTTCCGCACTGTTGTACGCACCAACTACTTTATTAACTGCTTCATCCATTGCATTTAACCAATTGTTCATACTGGTTTCATCTTTTGCTGAGTCAAATTTAAACTGTATAGTTTCTTTTACTGGAGGCTTTGTATATGGATTCATATATTCAATAAAATAAGAATTATCAACACCACTCTCATCAAAGCCTTTGATTGTAAATTGTGGAGGTGTTATACCATATTCTTGGAAAGCCATATTTAATTCTCTTGGTATTGAAGATTTGAAATACGCTGTTTGATTTTTAAACCCACCACCACTTGCTGCGGTATCAGACTCATTTTTTAATTTACTTTTGTATGTAACAATTTTATCACTATCATCTGGGTCAAGAGTAGCTCGTTTATTTGCATCACTGAAAGAAGTATGTTGAATAGTTTTAAATGCCTTTTGTGTTTCTACACTTTCATCACTAAAATCTTCTCCCTCATCATATTCATATTTAAATTTATCAGATCTTAAGGCTCTTTCTTCCAGTGTATCAAATGAATCATCAAAACCTTCTGGTCTTAGTTTGGTATTTAACTCTTGGAATATAAGTTTCAAGTCTATTGGTTTTTCTCTATCGTATGTACCATCCGCTTTCTTCTCATACCTATCTACTGTTTCTGTTCTTTCTACCCCATTCTTATCTTTGAATGTAAATGTAAATTCATTTTCATTTCTGGTTATAGTTTCGAGTCTACCATTATTATTGTCAGGGTCTTCTGCCGCAAGTCTTCTATTAGCTCTTTCTCTTAAATCTCTTTCAGCAGCATTAAATGTAGTTTGGTTGCCACCATTTAGATTTTTCAAATCATTGAAGTAAGAGCCAAATTCTAAATCTTCATCTAATCGGTCACTCGCAACTTTGTCTTCATTTGGATCGTATGCTTTGCTTGATATTTCTTCTTTTCTACCCAACTGCATATTTGCTTTAGACTTGATATCTGCCTTAACTCTTTCTTGAACAAAATCNTTATCGCTAAACTCGAATGTCATACCACTTGGGTCGTTTGGATTTACTTTTATAAAGTATTTTTCATCACAAAACTCACCGCCTTTACATGTCTTTTTGAATTGTTCTAAGCTTAGGGCTATAGTAAATTCACCCATAACATCTGCAGAGTTTGCCAGACCTCTGTCTGTGCCTGAGGTTTTTGCATATATTGTATCCACAAACTCATCTAATAAACCTTCTTTTTCTAANACAGTATAGTCTGTTTCAGTCATAACATAAGTGCCCACTCTATTCATACCCTTAAATTTTGCTACATAGGAATCGACAATAGTTCCAAGCATATCTTTTTCTTTATTGACCTGGAAACCAATGTCGTATTGTTTCCTGTCATTTTCATATTGAAATCTATTACGGGCATTTGACATTGCCATAAATTTATCTGGCTCTTCATTGAAGTCTGGTATACTTCCATCCTCGTTGGGCTGATAATAGTATGTNTTTTTTGTAACAGGGTCTACATAAATTTGTTTATCATATGTATATGAAAAACCTAAAGAGGATTCTTTGATAACAGCTTCATCTGGAGCCATAATCATTTCTCCTGTCTCTTCATCTAATTTTATTCTTGTATTGTAATTATTTTTGTATTCACCAAAACTTTTAGTAATTGCACCCCATTCTGACATTTGTTGTTTTGCTCTTTCTAATTGTTGCTTGTATTCGTTTACTGAAATAGCACCAGTCTTTAAAAGTTTTTGGTCAGCCATCAAACTTTTTCTAAGTTGAGCTGCGGCATCTAATACCTGGTCGCTGAACTTAGAATCAGAGTTCATTTCGACTGTACCTAACTGGTCGTACAGATCGTTTGCTCTTGCATCTAAATCATCTTTTATACCTTGTCTTCTATCTACTTCATCAGTAAGAAGTTTGTTTGCTCTTTCGGTAATTTTTTGATAATCTATATAATTAGAGCCTTGCCTGTCTACATATATTTGATACTGTTTTGGGTCTACTGTTTTAGCCATAATTTATTTTTTAANNATCAGAGGGNGTGAAAGCATCTCCAAAACCACTACCACCTATAATGCCCATAAGTTGCTTTAACTCTTCTGGTGACATATCTTTAATAGCTGTTGCATCTTTATCAAATAATGGTGCAGCCATAGTTAATGCACCAGTCACACCACTTACAGTTTGATTAATACCAGCTGTTTTTGCTTTAGCGGCTTCTGCTTCTTTCTCTGCGGCTAACTTTTGTTGGTCTGCAGCCGCACCTACATCCATAGCAATGGTTTGTTGTTTTATATCCTCAGCAGCTCCAGCTTTAGTTTTATCTAACTCCATTAAATCTTGTTGCATACCTATTCTTGTTTTTTCTGTAGCTTGTGTTCCTGCTGCAGCAACTTTACCTATACCAGCTGCAAGTAGCCTTGGGTCAGCACCTTGTAATGCTTCAATTTGTTGAGTTTGGTTTGCTAAATTTTGTCTGTACTGTTCGCCAAAAGCATCTAATCTTACATTTAATCCTTCGTAGAAATTAGTTTCAGCTCTATCACGAGCCTCTTTCATAAGTTTNTCTGATTTTCTTTTGGCATCTGCTGCAGCTCTCTCTGCTGCTTTTGCTTGACCAAAAGACATAAGCCCTCCACCAAGACTGGATGCAACTCCCACACCAGCTGCTATTGTTGTAAATGCTGCCATATTATAAATTTTTTATTAGTTCTATATTATACACACCAGCTGCCACATAGTCATTTACTTTATATGTAGCAATCAACGATTCATGTTTTGTAAGTGCATATAAAAATTTTTTATCCAATGCAATTGCTCTTTCTTCTAAAGATTTCAACAACATATCTATTGCTATCATTCTGTTTTCTTTATTCTTGTAATGAAAATCTGAAATGATAAAATCTACCCAAGCCACATCTGAGTTGGTNTTATATAAAAAACCCGCTACAACAGGGTTATCATCTATATAAATCATCAATCCTCCAGTACCGTTTTCTGGTAAAAAATTTTTTGGAGGAGGTGTCCATCTCCAGTCTTTCCACCAATTACAAAGAACCTCTTCATAATCAGTACCCTTAAGTGGTAGTATATTAAATTGCATTTACCACAAAGATAAGAAAAACTATGGATAACTTTTCATGATGTGTGAACCTACTGAAAANANCTCCACTGGGTCTGTNTTGCTATTGGTTAAGGTAAATTCTAAATAGTATCCTCTTGCTCCATGTGATTCGGCTACAGCATTTTTAACATTTATTATAAAATCTCCTACAGTTGGCACTANAGCACCTGNAAATGTGGTGTCAATTGTGATGCTAAAATCAGGAGAGGTGTTGTCTATAGCAACTATTTCACCTGCCAAAACAGGCACATCACCTGGTGCTGGAACAGCAGGATAAGAAAATAAATTATCTCCTATACTAATAATACTCCCTGTAGGATTNGCAAANGATACTACTGTTGCTGCAGGTACAGTGCTATCTACAGCTGTGCAATTAGCTACTCCATTTGCAGATCTTTCTAAAAAGTTTACCGTTCCTGCATCCGTTCTTATAAATGCAAACCATTCTCCCTCTTTTTGCACAAAATAACTTGCTGCTATAGATGCTGGATTGCCATCATTTATATCTGTAATTAAGTTGGTTGCTCCCCAGGCCGCATTACTTTCATAGGTAAGAGTNTTAAATAATTTAACATCNACTATAGGTCTTGGAGATAATACGCTTGTAATACTTGATGAGTAATTTACTCCGTAGTATTGATTACGGGTATCATTTGTATTGTGCCTATATAGGTTACCGTTTTTAAAAGTATAAAAATAACTATTCATACCAATCATATAATCTGGTATGAAAGAGTAAAATGAAGGCCATCCTTCTGATTTATCGCTGTATGTTAATGTATAATTTACTGACATATTATTCTGGTATACATGAGGTTACTGTTGTTACTATTCCTTGGTTGCCTTGGATTTCAAAATAAGTGTTTGAACCACCGCCACCAAACAAATAGTAGTGTCCTGCCTGAAGAACTGTTGTTCCTGCACT
>NZLH01000033.1 GCA_002694155.1 Pusillimonas sp.
TTAAAGTATAAAAATTTTGTATACCCATTACTGCTTGTTCAGGGGTCATATACATATGATAACCGATTTCATTAACTGGTATATGCATCATATCATTATAGTAAATAGAAGGTCTACCATCATATCTCATTCTTTTGAACCATTCATATGCATCTTTATTATCAGTTAAAATCATACCCCCCTTACCGGTGGATAATATTTTTTTAAAGTTAAAAGATAGGCAATAAAATGTACCATCTACATACATTTGAGATCCAAATCTTTGTGCTGAATCTATAATAGGTAAACTACCTAATTTATAAGAACCAGACCATGATTTATCTATAAATTTTACTTTATAACCTGCATTAATTGCTTGCATAGGTACGGATATATAAGTTTGTTTAGGTATTTCTACAAACCAATCATCTAACTTTAATACATCTTTACAATATTTAAAAGATAAAAAAAGAGCGTTAGTACAGCTATCAATTGCTATACCATACTTGCTACCTGCATAATTTGCAATAAGTTCTTCAAATTTATCTACATTTTCCCAAACTGTTTTCATATTTTTTTATATATTAAATTAAAACCTTCTGCAAATTTAGTATTACATTCCATACCTCTAAATTTAGCATAAGTTAAAATGCCTTCTTCATTTCGAGGATTAGGATAATCTCTTATTTCATTTTTATATTTTTTAAAATTATTAATTTTAAACTTAATATCAGTATCTTGTAACTCTACATAGTAATTACATTTAAAGTTATTTTTAAAAGATTGGGTAGTTGATGATGGTACTTCATACATTAAAATTTCTTTTGGTTCATAGGTTTGAAATCTTCTTAAAACTACCTGGCAAGATTTATAAACTTCTTGATGGTCTAAATTAAAATCATCTTTATTAGGTATAAAAATTGTATGGGGTTTTATTTTATTATATATCGTTTCAATTGATTTAAGTAAATTATATCTATGTAATTTTTCATCTTCAAATGGCAATTCAAAATAACCGGTAAATAATGAAAATACATCTTTATATTTTTTTAAATCATTATGCCGGGTTGAGCAAACTAATAAGTATACTTCATTATTTGAACGTAATAATTTACTAATTGTACCTCCACAACCTAATAATTCATCATCTGCATGCGGGGCTATAACTAAATATTTCATTAATACTATATAATAATATTTAAATAGAGTTATTCAATAGCATATTTAGAAAATTCAGTTAAATACTTTTTATTTGAATATTTTTCTTTCCAGGCTCCGGACCATATATAACTTGAATTTTTAAAATCTCCTTTTTTATTATAAACATCTTTAAACGTTAAATCTAATTGACCTAAATTTAAATTATAATTTTTTATTTCATTATAAAATGCAATTTGATCAATATTCCAATTAAAAAGATCTTTATCTACTATATTTTTTAAATTTTCATAAAAATTAACAGTTTTATCATTACTTTTTACTAAAAATACACCTTGTTGGTATATAATATTATTAGGTTCAGATATTTTAAGAGTTTTACGGTTACCATAAATAGTAGAGTTAACATTTTTTCTTATGGTAATATCAAAATCTTTATATTTTAAAAATAAATCATTTAAATCTTTACGTATAATTGCATCTACATCTAAAAATAAAACATACTCATTGTTTAAAAGAGTTTTATAAACTAGATCAAATCTTTTATTGCTACAATAACATGCTTCTTCACTTATTAAACATCCATAATTTTTATCACGATTAAAAATTGAAGTTAAAGTAGAATTATCTGGGGTAGTTAATGTTCTTTTTTTAGACAATAAAGTATTATCTATAATACAATTAACTTTACCTAATTTTTTAAGTTTTTCAATACTTTCTTTATTTACATTTACACATAAACATTCTACTTTATATTTTATTTTACAGTTTTTTCTAATAGAATTAATTAAAGCTAACGTAAATTTAATATATTTTTGATTAGTTGTGCAACAAATTATCATCTAAATTTTAAATTATTTTTAACATGTGAATCACCGGACCATAATAAAGACTTATCTGTTAATTTTTTATCTTTATATTTACTAATATCTAATTGTTTAATTTTTATAGTTTTATTTTTAGTTAGTAATTTTTTAAATGCATAACCATCAATATCCCAATTTAAAAAATCATTTTGAATAATTTTATTTAAATTTTCAAATAATAAATTAATTTTATCACTATTTTTTAAAATAAAACATCCTTCTTCATTATATTCACCATTAATATTTTTATATATCATTAAGTTACAATTAATCATATCATTTAATATATCTTCATTTATTCTATTTTTAAATATTGTATCAACATCTATGCATAAAATTATAGTATTTTTAGGTTCATCTTTTAAAATTTTTAATATATTTAAAAATCTACTATGACATGTATAAACTGATTCTTCACTAAATTTAGTAACATTATAATTTTTATTTTTAGTTACATATTTTCTTAATTCTTTATTATAAATAGGCGATAAATTTTCATTTTTAGGTATTTCATTTTTTAAAAACTTTTTTTCTTTATCTAAAATACGATTATCTTCAAAAAATGTAAATTTAGGATATAATTTTTTTAAATTTTTAATATTTTTGATATCAACATTAACGCATCTTGCAAAAACTTTAACATTAGAACCTGATTCAATAATTGATTTACATAATAATTTACCATATGAGACGTAATCATTATTAAAACTAAATGTTACTATTATTTTTGACATAATATTTCAATTTGTTTTTTAAGACCAACTTCAAATAAAATTTCAGGCTTCCAACCTAAAAGATTTAAGCTTTTTTTATTACTTACATTTTTACCTTTATAGTCTCCAGGCTTACTATCGATACATTTAATCTTAATTTTTTTATTAATATTTTTTTTAACTAATTCTGCAACTCTTTTTATAGATACTGATTCAGGGCCATCAAAATTAATAGTTTCATTTATAGCATTTTTATGTAATACTGATAAATTAGCTCTTGCATGATCAGTTATATACATAAAGTTTCTATAAGCTTTTCCATCACCATTAATATAAATTGATTCCCCATTTAATGCTTTATTAATAAAATTTGATATAGCAGTATTACTATTAGTTTTAGGACCATATGCTATTCCATATCTCATAATAGTATAATTAAGATTATATAAATTACTATAAGATCTAATTAACATTTCTCCTGCTATTTTGCTAGCAGTATAATTATGTTTAACATTATTAGAAGGTAAAGTACTATTTTCATCAACATTTTCTTTTTCACACTCACTATATACCCAAACTGTACTTGAAAATATTATTCTTTTAACTTTATTATTTCTTGATGCAATTAAAACATTATTAATTCCTCCAATATTAATATCCATTGATTTTAATGGAGTGTTACTATTCTCATTTGCATCGGATATAGCTGCTAATATATATACATATTCAGCCCCGGATAAAACCTCATTTAATTTTTTAAAATTTCTTATATCACAATGAATATATTTTAAATCTTTATTTTCAGGTGGGACTATATCTATTACAGTTACAGATATACCTAAACTTGTAAAATAATTACATGTTGCAGTACCTATACAACCAGAACCGCCTATAATTACTACATTTTTTATTTTATTTAATTCATGTAATATTTTCATATTAAAAATAATTTTCTAATTTACTATCACGTCTAACATCTAAGGTTAAACAGTGGTGAGCACCTGAAAATAATTCACAATGTCTCATTCTGCATGGTATTACATCAAATTTATATTTTTTTAATTTATCATTTAATATATTTCTATATTCCGGATGACAAATAATTGTAGACTTATCAATTGATAATACATTTAATTCTATACGGGGACTAGCTAACTTAACTCCTTGATTGTTTTGATCTTCTAATGATCTATCTCTTAAAGGAATACTAATTAAGTCCCATTTTTGTAAACATTCTGGTAAAAGATGTTTTTTATCTGGTTTAAGCAATAATGCTAAACCTGGTCGAAGAGGTAAAAATGTTGAATCTATATGGGTATCAGTAATATCAGTTTTAAGTATTTTATAATCATTGCCAAGTACTTGTTGCAACCATTGAATACCAAGATCTGAATTTTTAGAACTAGAGTTAAATAAAATATGCTTACCCATTCTCATACAATTAGCTGCATCAAACATTATTTCATAGCCGCAACTCATTTTACTTTCTTTTACTAATGATTTATATTCAGTGATAGCCCCGGTATCTTTTTCATAGTAACTTAGATCAAACGATTCGTCAACCATTAAAGGTCTAGGAGCTGTTATCCACTCTGCACCCGATTTAAAATATTCTAAAAATAAGTGTTTTAAAAAATCATTCTCAAAATATCTAAATCTTAAACTAGGAGGTGTTTCTATAATTTTATTACCTACTATCATAGTAAGATCTCTAACATTTAAAGCAGGGTGATTAGAGCTTTTCCAATCAGGTGTCATAATTGATTTAACTTTATCAGGAGTTTTCGGTCTTCTTACTGTAATACCATGACTCTTTAATAAATCAACATAATTTTCTATATCTTCATTATGTTCATGTATATGCTTTTTATTGATATACAATTCTTGTGTATTTTTATCATTTATTAATTTAGAACCGCAGGTGGATGTTAAATTATATATATTGTCATGAAAATGAAGTTTGAAAGTAAAATCAATTGCTGGTAATTTTTCTGGTAACCCTTTACCTACTATTACTTCTTCTAATTTATCCCATTCATTATGACTATTGACAATATTTTTACCAAGTTTCATTACACTTCGCACATATACCATTATATATGTTATTGTTATGATTTTCAACTATCTTTTGAAACTTATCACCTTTGTAAATATCAGTTAAAGATTGTTTAAAAATATTACCAATAACCCCGGTCCTGTATATATCATTAAATGGACAAAATAAAACATCACCATTAGGTAAAATACCTCCTCCTAATCCTGGACCATGCGGGCAAAGACCACTTCGTTTTATATCTTTATTACTTTTAGCAAAATTAAGATCATCCCTATCAACACTACCAGCTCTATTTATATTAAAAATTTCAGAACCATCTATTCTAACATTTTTTACCCGCGTATATAAATCAATTAAATAAAGTATATCACATTTAGGAAAATTTTCATCTAACATATAGGATGTTCTATTTGTTAATTGTACGAAACTCGTTAATTCTTCCTTTTTAATTAAAGTATATAAAGTTTTAAAATTTTTTAAAAATTTATCGAATAGGTTTCTTCCAGTTTCATTTTCATATTCTTTTTTATTAGTACCATAAATGCTAACATTTAAAAATATTTTATCATTTTTTAATAATCTTTCAAATAATTTACTATCAAATTTTAATAAATTAGTGGTTAGTATTATCAATTTTATTTCCGGTAAACTAGTCAAATAGTTTATTTTATTCTCTATATTTTTATCTAAAAATGGATCACCAATAGCGGGGGTTAACTCAACATATTGAATACCAGATTCTACACATTTTTGTATAATAATTTTAAAAATACTATCTTGAATAAATGAATTTTTACTTGCTTCTTTTAAAAATTTTTCATCAAAGCTACCTCTACACCCTTTGCATTTTAACTGGCATGAACTACTAGCTTGAATGTTTATCATCTTACCCAAAGATTCTGAACCATTAATAGAAACATCAAATTTAAATGGAGGTTTTCTATCAACAATTAAATTTTTTTTTAAAAATTTATGTTTTATTCTTATAAATTTTAGCTCTTCTTCAACATTCATTTAAATATTTTTTATACTCATTAATATATATCTCATTTTTTGTTTTTCTCTCTGACCTACCAGACCACATTAAAGATTCTTTATTAAAATTATAACCTTCATCTTTCCATTTTACCGGTAAACGTGTATAATTTATTTTATTTTCAATAATTTTTTTAAACAATAAGTCTCCATCTCCTAATTCAACTTTAATATTACCTGTTTTTATACATTCTTTAAAATGATCATCCATAAATTTCATTAATTTAATTATTTTTTTACTTTTATTAACAATAATTAAACCTGGATGGGGAAAATTTATTTCTTTTTTATCAAAATATAACCCAATATCACATTTTTCAATTTCATCTATATAATTTAATAAATTTTTTCTTACAACCGTATCAACATCAATATAAATTACGGTTTTATAATTATTCAATAAATTAGTAATTGTGTTATATTTTACCATGCACGTATAAAAAGCTTCCGTATCATATAGTCCCCATACTTCATTTCTATACTTAGAAAGTAAATATAAAACNCTTTTNTTTAAATGNGGNCCTANNGAACTTANATGAATTTTATTTTTTTTATTAAATTNATCNNNCTGTAAANTAANATTTTTATATTTTTTAATTTCATTATGAATTTTTTTATTACAGTTTACTAATCTAACGTGTATCGATAAATCAGGGGTATTTGTATTAATAGATTGTAATAATGATTTTAAATATTTTATATATTTACCTTTACCATTACTAGTGCAGCATAATATAATATTATTCATATTTAATTTCTTAGATAATTTAATTTTTTTTCAATATGAGGTTTTATAGGAGTAAAAAAATCGCATTTACTACATACAGGATTATAAAGATTTATTTTCATATTATTATGTAAAATACTATAGGGGCCGTTAGGATTTTCGTATATTTCTTTTAAACTTTGAGTTAAAATATTACCCATTACATGTTTCCTATATATATCGCAAAATGAGCAAAAACCTACATCACCATTGGGAAATACTATTCCTACTATTGATCTAGTACATATACCTTTTTTCTCTTCTACTTCTAACATCAATTGTTCATCTACAATAGTTCTATTAGAAGTATAAACTTCAAAACTATCAATTCTTACGTTAGGTAATAAATTTAATTTGTTTAATAATATAGACATTTTACCTTTTGGGTAATTATTATCAAACTTTTTATATTTCATCATTATAGTAACTTTAATATTACAATTATCATTTTTTAATTTATCATGTATATATAAAAGATTATTATACATTTTTTCAAACATATTTTTCTTTTTAGTAAANTTACTATAACTTTCTTCATCATGCCCGTATACACTAACTTTTAATAAACATTTTTTTAATTTTGACATTTCATCAAAAGTACTTTTTTTCAAAGGTATTATATTTGATGGAATATTATATGACTTAATTACGGGGTGATTTTCCATATAATATAGCTTAGAAAGAATATCTTTATCTAAAAAAGGTTCACCAAATAAACACATTAAAGAGTAATACCAAACACCATAATCAGTACTTTTATCAATTACCTTTTTAAATACATCAGTAGTCATTATTTTAGAATTTTCTTTTAAGTAATTATCCTCTATTGAATGTCTACAAAAATGACAATCTAGTGGGCATTTATCTGAAATGTTTATGTATAAAGCAGTATCACGATGGTGAACATTACCAACGTCAAAATGATCTCCAAAATCTTTATATTCAACTTTACCCCATAAAGTATTATTTCTTCTAGCTGTATTTAGAATATTCATTTATATATTTTTTATTATCTACTTTTGCTACGTTTTGACCACTCCAAACGGCATTTTTTTCATCAAATTCAGGTCCATTATCTTTGTAATATTTTGTTAGTGAATTTATTTTAATTTTTTTATTATATTTTTTTTGATAAAAAACATGATCAAATTCATCTTCATCTGCTTCTATATCAAACATATTATTACTTACTCGTNTCTCNACATCTTTNAAAAAATTANNACTTAATGGNGTATTATTACTTATAATAATACCTGCATGCCACCCTACATATTTTTCATTATATTGGGTTTTAGTTTTTAAATGTTCATCAGGNCATATATACATAGCTAAATCATTATTGTTTATAGTATTTTGTATATCATATATATCTTTACGCACTATTGTATCTACATCCATATATACTATGCATTTTATACCATATTTTAATAATTGATTAATAGTATTATACTTAATATTTGAACAATAAGCTGCTTCTTCTGAATATAACCAACCAACTCCTTTAAAATCAGAAGTACTTTTTCTTATTAGTTGGGTAGCTGATTTATCAAACGTTTCAGTTCTGTTAATAATATTTCGTTTATCAGATAAAGGGATATTATCAATATAAAAATATATATTATTATTTTTATAAACATCTTTTAAATTTTTTAGTGTATCTTCTTTTACATTAACTAACCTTATTAATACATTTAGTTTAGGTGAATTTTTAATTATACTATTTAAAAAAGCCCGGGCAGGTTTAATATATCTTTCATTAGTAGTACACACTAAAACTAAATTTTTATCTATTTTATCTATATTTGTTATACTCTTTAACATATCTATCATCACAAAATTTAGTTGTACCTGCTCCTGACCATACTATTGAATCCATATTTAAATCTTCATCTTTAAAAGTTTTATCTAAATTATAAACATTTAATTTATTTTCATTTATTACATCATAGAAATATTTTTCATCAGCATCCCAATCTGTATAATTTTTAATTACTAAATCTGACCATTTTTTAACAAAATTTTTAACTTTAATATTATTATTAAATGAAATAAACCCCCCTTGATATAGTTTATTTTGACCTTCTAATCGTTTCGAACCTTTATGTTGTTGAGTATAAGGTTCATCTTCAACTACACATATATCGTTTTCTTTAATATAATTAATAAGATCATTTAAATTACCTTTAACTATAGTGTCAACATCACTATACAAAACAGGTAAATTATATTTTTGTAAAGTATCATTTATAGTTAACACTTTACTATTTGAACAGTAAGCTATTTCTTCGCTATATAACCATCTTCCAGCTCTTATTCCTATTTTACTTTTTTTCAAACCTTCAAGAAGTGTATCATTAATATATTCCCCTTCTTTTGATAGCATATTTTTCTTTTTAGAGAGAGATTTATTATCTATTATTTTAATTATATTAAGATTAATTTTAGAAAAATCAGGATCAAAACCAATACATCTAATAATAATTTTATCAAAAGTGTTAATACTGTTAGCCTCTATTGATTTTAAAAAAACATTTATCAATGGTAAATACTTTTCATTTACACTGCAAACTAGATTAACCTTACCCATAGTTGTATTTAATTTAAAAAGCAGAATTATCAATTTCTTATAAATATAAGTATAATGCTACCCATTGATCTAGATAGTATAAATGTATCAAAATCTAATATAATTTATTGTGTATATAATGGTAAGAAGTTTCTTATTCCTGATGCTGCTGCTAGACCATGGGAAGAAAAAAACTATAGTATATTAAAAAATATAAGTAAAGTACATAGTTTTTGGATTAATGAAAATAATTTATTTATATGGGAAAGTACCCATAAAAAAGCTTCAATTTTAGATACCCATGGAAAATTATTTAGAAAAAAAGATGAAATACTTGATATATATTTGAATAATGAATTAAAACCCGTTTATGAAAAAGGATATGTTTATGTTATGATAGCTCGTGATTGCAACCAAAGTAATATCAGTGCTTTATATGCAACAAGAGGTGAAAATGAAATATCTAATACTAGTTTAAATACAATAAAAAGTCTTGCGGATAAGTTAAAATTAAAAGTTTATAAATATACTGATCCGAGCGGTACAGGTATAGTAAAGTCTTTAAATGACAACGGAGGTTATACAAAAGACGGTGTATTTATTACCTATGGTAAAAGCGGTGATTTAAATAAGGTAGCTATTTATGAACCATCATAAATTTTTTGTATTTAAATAATTTTCTGGGTTATCTGGGTCCCAAGTTAATTCTGCTTTTTCAGTATCTTCTTTACGAGATTGTTTGAGAGTTTTTATTTTTTTAAAAAAATCTCCTGTATTATCTAATTTTTTATCTTCTATTATTTCATCAACTTGTTCTAATGATAGACTATAATAATTTATACAACCTTGCTGTTTATTAAATCTTTCATTAAATGATTTTTCTTTTCTATGTTTTATAGCTCTTTCATTATTCCAATCCACTCTAGATGGTGATAATTCACTAGTTTTAAATAAATTTTTTTTAATTTCGTTTAAATGTCTAACTTTGTTTATTATACCCCATTTATCATTATTATTATAAATTTTTAAATATTGTTCTTTATTTTCATATATATTATACATAATTGAATAACGACATTTATTTATTTTTTTAGTAAATGAGTGATATGTACTTTCGCTATTGGAATCAGTAAATACGTAACCACAATTTAACCCATAAGGGGTATCTTTAACAAAATTTTTATCTTTATCTAATAATTCTGTACCAATTTTACCTTCGTTATCAAAATCTAAAAATAGCATCATAGTTAATAAATTATTTTTATCTATATGAGCAGGGTTATTATAACCAGGAAAATCTTTTACTAACCTAATTAAATGAAGACCATCTTTTATACTTGTATTAGAAGTTTTATATATCCATTTACTGTATTCTTTAATAGATAATCTATTAGCTATTTTATCTACTATATTAGTTATAGTTTTATTTTTTTTATAATCTGAACGTTTTACAGTGTATACTTGTCTAACTTCTTCCTTTTCTTCAGATTTAAAATCTAATGTATTAAATAACTTTTTTATATCATTAATTTCATTTTTACTAAAAACTTTATCAAAAGTAAAATGTAAAAAGGGTATATTATCTTGTTTAAAATTAATTAATTTATTATTATAATAACTGTGATAACCGTGTTTAGATTCAAAATTTAAATCTGAACTAATTCTATTAATATATTTTAGTAATTCATCTTTAGTTATAACGGTTTTTAAAGAACCAAACATTTCTATATAGTCTATGCGTTTTTCATCATCTAACCATATATCTTTATTTACTTCACAAATATGCTTCCAGTCAATTCTGTTGCTATATTTAGATATGTCTTTTGTAAAAAATGGTCCTTGAGGTCCACCAGTTGGATCTATAGTTACACCGTTTAGGTCATCATGTGGTGCTTCTTGCATCTATTATGTTGTATATAAATAAATTGGTGCTGGTAATAATAATGGTGGCCAGTATGATAAAATACTTTCTCTATCAGTTAGGCTTGACATTTCTTCATTAATTTCAGTAGTTAAATCATTTAGCAATGATAATATAACTTCAATTTCTTCTACATCGTCAGTATTACCTTCATTTTGACTATTAGTTTTTTCCGTGGTTAACATTTCAATTGCTTTATTTTTATGTTCATTAATCAAAGCTAACCATTTAGTTTTTAACTCGTCTACATCAGCAGTTAATATATCATCATAATTATTGTAACCTAATTTAATAGCAAGGTATATACTTTCCATAGGAACTACAACACCTTTTGACGATAAAAACTTTTTTTCGTGAAAAGTATTATAATCATCTGTGCCTTTTTCTATCATTTGATATGCAGGCTCATCAAGTAAATTGTCTATGTTTAAAACTTCATTTACTAATTTTTGTGTTCTTTCTTCGCTTTGTATACTAATCTGTTGTATAGCTGATATATCTTTAGTAACAGTTGAATTATCATATATTTGTTTTACCTTAAATTTACTATTAGAAGTTTTTTCTAAAACTTCAAAAGGTTGAATATATGTATTATTATTTTCTAAATATTCGATAAATATAGTTTTTCCTATATTATCATCTAAAATACCAGAATAAACTTCAATAGCAAAATTTTCTTTACTCATTATTTTTATTTTTTTATTTTATGGGGTTGTTAATGCTCTCGGTTTGCAAAGTAATGTTACAGGGTCACTAAATGATGCTACTGCATTAGGATAAGTTCCTGAAGTAGTTTGATTACTAGGAATTATAGTTCGTACCCCTCTACTACTTGTATTAAATGAATTTTCATCAGTAGGGTCAGATCTTAATTTACCACCCGTACCATCTGATAATGCACATATCCAAAAAAATCCAAAAGTCATTGAGTCTACATTACCAGTAATGTCTGTAGGGTGTGTGTTAGTTATTTCAACATAATAAGTACCGCTGTTGAAACCTGTATGGGTCATGTTTTGATCGACTGCATTAGAAGCCTTATCTATTTTTGATAATTCTGCCCCTCCTCTTGCTTTTAATATTCTAGAAGTAAAAGTACATGGTGAGCTATCTCCTTTACTACCATTAATTCCGACAATTTGTATTTGACCATTATTATTATCATCATATTTAGAATCTGTCTCATTTTTCAATTTAACTGTGCAACCAAAAATAGTCGATTCTCTAAATTCTGACCATCTTACATTAGTATAAATACCTTTTGTTGTTGTAATATTAGGATTTATAGCATGTGTTTCAAACCATTTTTTTAAATCTACTGGATTACTATTTGCTGTATTTTGTGCATAGCTACTACTTTCTTCAGCCCTCTTTATATTGACCATAAGATTTAAGCTAGTTTCATCTGAACCAGAAGCATTACCTATACTTACTGCAGATAAGGGATTTATATAACCAGGCATACTATTATTTATTACTATTTATTTTTTTTCCAGTTTACCCTTTTAGAACTTTTCTTTTTATATAATTTATTTTTTATTTTTCTACATTCTGCTTTTGTAGGCCTACATGCTGGATAACTACCACCTGATTTTCTCGATTTTCTACCACAAGGTCCTCCAGTTTTACAATTTATCCAACCTTTAAATTTTTTACCAGTTTTAGGATCTGTACCTCCGCGTTTAAACCATTGCCGAAGGCTATCACTAGCTTCGTTTAAATAAAAATTATATAGTTCATCAAATTTCATTTACCGTATTTACGCATTTTGTTTGCATGTAATTTATCACCAGCTTTTTTAGCTGCTTTATAGGCTTTTGATCCTTTTCTTGCAGATTTACGACCGGACTTTCTTTTTTTATTAATATTAGCCCATAAACTTTCTACTAATTGATTAAATGTAATT
>NZLH01000034.1 GCA_002694155.1 Pusillimonas sp.
TTGGTGGTGGAGTGTCAGGAAGACCGTTCGCAACATCGCAATCGGGAAAAAGCCATGCAGGTTTTGGCGGCCCGCTTGAAAGACAAGCAAATGCAGGAGCAGCAAAGCAAGGAGGCGGCCCAACGCAAAAGCCTGGTGGGTTCAGGGGATCGCTCCGAGCGTATTCGCACCTATAACTACCCGCAAGGGCGGGTAACCGATCATCGCATTAATTTAACGCTGCACAAGCTGCCCACGATTATGCAGGGCGATCTGGACGAGTTAACCGATGCCTTAAGGGCCGAACAACGCGCGGAAATGTTGGCAGCTATGGCGGAACAGGTTTAAGCAGGCCGGATCATGCATTGTGTGCGCGACTTCCTGATGCAAAGCGACCTGGCGCGGGTGGATGCGCAGGTTTTGTTGCAGCATGCGCTGGGAGTCTCGCGCAGTTGGCTGATTGCCCACGATACCGACCCGCTTTCTATAGATCAGGTGCGCTGCATTGAGGCCTGTTTTCAACGCCGCAAAGCGGGTGAGCCAGTGGCGTATATCGTTGGCGAACGGGAGTTCATGGGGCATGTTTTCAAAGTGTCTCCAAACGTGTTGATTCCCCGCCCCGACACGGAAATACTGGTTGAGACGGCAATTAGCGCTTTGCAGTGTCTGCAAAATGAAAACAAAAGCTTGCTGGATCTGGGGACGGGCAGCGGCGCCATTGCTGTTTCTGTGGCGTTAGCCTGTCCGGAGGCCAAAGTGGTGGCAACTGATGCCAGCCCGGCCGCATTGCGCGTGGCGCAAGAAAACGCAGCGCGTTTGGGTGCGCGGGTCGAATTTTATGCCGGTAATTGGTACCATGCGCTGTTGGGTTCGCAGCAATTCGATGTAATCGTGTCGAATCCACCGTATATTGCGCCGGATGATTCCCATATGGTCGAAGGGGATTTGCGGTTTGAGCCGCGCCAGGCGCTAACCGACGAAACCGATGGCCTTCAGGCGATTCGCCACATTGTGCAAGATGCGCATAGGTGGCTTAAACCGGGCGGCACGTTATGGCTGGAGCATGGTTGGGATCAGGCTGCCGCAGTGCGGGCGCTGTTGGAACAATCGGGTTTTAACAGGGTCGAAAGCAGGAAAGACCTGGCCCAAATCGAACGTATTTCCGGTGGGCATTTATAGCGTCTGCCTTTAACGTCGTTCATTCTGAATGTTCGGCCTTTATAATTCATATATTCTTCCTATTTCTTTAGAGAGCACCATGAGCGAAGTTCAAGATTTCATTAAAGAAACCGTTACCGGTAACCCTGTTGTTTTGTTTATGAAGGGTACGGCCCAGTTTCCGCAATGCGGTTTCTCCGGGCGCGCTATTCAAATTTTGAAAGCATCAGGCGTCACGAAGCTGGTCACGGTTAACGTACTGGAAGACGAAGAAGTGCGTCAGGGCGTGAAAGATTACTCCAGCTGGCCCACGATTCCCCAACTGTATGTGGGGGGCGAGTTTATTGGCGGTTCCGATATTCTTGCCGAGATGCATGAGTCGGGCGAGTTGGTGACGGTGCTGAAGGAATCGGGCGCGCTCGGTGGCGAATAAACGCCGTCTGGTTATTGGCATTACCGGCGCAACCGGGTCGGTTTATGCCGTGCGTATGCTGGAAACGCTGCGCGATGTGCCGGATATTGAAACGCATGTGGTGGTGTCGCCGTCGGGTGTGCTGAATATCAAGTACGAGCTTGAAATAACACGCCAGGCGGTGCATGGCTTGGCCGACTGCGTGTATGGTTTTCGCGATGTAGGTGCAACCTTGGCCAGTGGCGGGTTTGCTACCGTGGGTATGGTGGTAGTGCCATGCTCTATGCGCACACTGGCCGCGGTGGCGCATGGTTTTTCCGATAATCTCATTACACGTGCCGCCGACGTCACCCTGAAAGAGCGTCGCCGCCTGGTGTTAATGGTGCGCGAAACGCCTTTGAATTTGGCGCATTTGCGCAATATGACGGCGGTAACGGAAATGGGCGGCATTATTTTCCCGCCTTTGCCGGCGTTTTACCATCATCCAAAATCCATCGACGAAATGGTCGACCACACCGTGGCACGCGTGCTGGAACTGTTCGACATTGATGTGAACGGCCCGCAGTGGGAAGGCACGTAATACGCTTTTTCAACCCAGTTTTTGCAAATTTCCCACGACACTGAGCGGAATGATTTTCTGTCCGGTGGGCGATGTTTCAATAGGCGCTTGCCTCGTCGCAGACGCATGGTCGTCGTTATCGTCATCGTCTGAGCCCACGGCATCGGGCAAGTCGGGAAAGGTTTCTTCGTCGAATGCCATATCCCCTTCAAAGCTCGCCGGATCCACTTCGAGATTCGTGAAGTCGAACAAGTTTGGGTCCATGAGGTGCGACGGCACCACCCGTGTAAGTGCCCCGAAAACACTCATGGCGCGACCCGGAAATTTGCGCTCCCATTCGCCGATCATGCGGTTGATCTCCTGGCGCTTCAGATTCTCTTGAGAGCCGCACAGCGAGCAAGGAATAATGGGGAATTCCTTCAGCTTGGCGTAGGCAATTAAATCTTTTTCCGGCAAGTAAGCCAGTGGTCGAATGACGATGTGTTTGCCGTCGCTGGACTTCAGCTTGGGCGGCATGCCTTTCATGCGGCCGCCGTAGAACAGGTTTAAAAAGAAGGTGGCCAGAATATCGTCGCGATGGTGCCCAAGTGCAACTTTGGTGGCGCCCAGCTCAGTGGCAACCCGGTACAGAATGCCCCGGCGCAGGCGTGAGCACAGCGAACACATGGTTTTACCTTCGGGAATCACGCGGGTGACTACTGAGTAAGTGTCCTGGTTTTCAATGTGGTACGGCACGCCGATACTTTCAAGGTATTCAGGCAGCACATGTTCGGGAAAACCAGGCTGTTTCTGGTCCAGGTTCACAGCGACGATGTCGAAATGGAAGGGCGCGCGCGACTGGTGAATGCGTAACAGGTCGAGTAGGCCGTATGAGTCTTTTCCACCAGACAGGCACACCATGACCTTNTCGCCGGCTTCAATCATGTTGAAGTCACTGATGGCGCGGCCGCTTTCGCGCACCAGGCGTTTCACCAGTTTGTTCTCGTTCACGCTTAATTTGCGATCGGATCGAATGATTGAAGGGTCGTTGCTGGCGTGTGTCATAANTATTAATCGTTGCGGCTGCGTTGAATTTCAACGCCGACCGCGGCGCAGTCGGAAAAGGCATTAGGCTTGCTGATACGCAGTTTCAGGTGGCGCACTTCAGCAAATTCGCGAAACAGGCGGTCGGCCACTTGTTCGACCAGGGTTTCGATGAGGTTTACGTGGGCCTGCGTACATTCTTCCACAATGGCGCTACGCAGCAGGCGGTAATCGAGCACAGTTTGAATATTGTGGTCATTTACCGGTTGCGAAATATCAATGTCCACCTCAACATCGATATGCAAAGGCTGCGTGGCACGCAGTTCGTGTTCAAGGATACCAATACGGGCGTCGAGCGCCAACTGTGAAAAATAAATACGGCGGGTAAGCATACATTTAACCTGATAAGTGAGACGCAATTGTAGTGCGAATAGTGCATCGCTTCCTATACACTCTCTGTATCGAATTATTTAGTGGCAAGATCAATGCGTATTCAATCAACCGGCTTACCTTCGTTATACGACGCAATTGTTGTAGGGGCAGGCCCTGCCGGGGTGTCGTGCGCGGTATGGTTGGTTCGCTTGGGGTTCAATCCGGTGCTGGTGGATGCGGCCGATGCGGTAGGGGGCTTGTGCCGAATTAATCCATTTATGGATGATTGGAACGCGAGTTTGCCAGGCGTTAATGGTTTGCAAGTTGCGGACAACCTGTCCAAGAGCTTGGCTCAGACGAAGGTGGAATACCGTCTTAAGTGGCCGGTTCAAACAGTGCGCACTTGCGCTTCAGGCTTTGAGGTTTTGGGCTTGAACAACGACGTGCTAAAAGGGCGGTACTTGGTGCTTGCAACGGGGGTGAAGGCGCGTGGGTTAAGTAATGCGTTACCAAACCCTCGCGTGTTGGTGGGTCCGGGGCGGCATGTGGCAAATTTTGATTTTACGAACCAGCGGGTTGCGGTTCTGGGCGGGGGCGATAATGCGTTTGAAAACGCGTTGTTTGTGCTTGAAAAAGGCGCGCGGAATGTTCAGGTTTTTGCTCGTACCGTTCGTGCCCAGCGCCAATTCGTTCAGCAGTTGCCGGCCTCGGCGTTAACAATTGGCACCTACACGGTAGATTCCGATAGTCTTACTGTAAATAACGAGCCCTACGACGTTTTGCTTGTGATGTATGGTTGGGAGCCCAATGTTGAGTTCGCGGCCGAGCTGGGCTTGGCGCGTACACAAAGGGGTTTTGTGTCCATTAATTTCGAAACTGCTGAAACAAGCTGTGATGGTGTCTATGCTATTGGAGAGGTCGCTTCGCGTCAGCATCCGTGCGTGGTTACCGCCTTGGCCGACGGTGTGACGGCAGCCAAGGCTATTCAGGCACGTTTGGAAGCAAACGTTAATTAGCGGCGGCTTGGGTGCGTTTCAGTGTCCATTTGTCGTTTGGCGGCGAGGCGATTTTCACTTTGAACACGCGTAACTCGTCGCGGCGAAAAACATGCACCTGTGCAAACTGTTCCGGGCGGCAAAGCCGCAAGGCTTGCTCTAAAGAGGCTGCATCGGTAATGCGTAATCCGTTAACTGCAACCAGTATGTCGCCGGCCGATAGCCCGCCCTGGTGACCGGCACCTTCTTTGTATACCGTGGCCAATTCGACATGACCGCCCGATATTTTGGTGCGTATGCCCATCGATGGCAGATCATTGCTTTTTTCGCACACCAGTGTAATGCCCTGGTCTTGCAGCAAATCTGCCAGCGGAACATCTTCGCAGGCGTATACATAACGCTGCAGGTAATCGGTTACGTCTACGCCGGTTGCTTCCTGAATTAGGCCCGCCATGGCGTCTTCTTCGATTCCTTTTTGGATGCCGGTGTAGAAGGTTTTGCCGTAACGTTGCCATAACAGGCGCATGACGTCGTCTAAAGAGTGCGCGCCGTTCGATTGGCGTCGAAGCGTTAAATCGAGCCCCCATGCCGCCAAAGCACCTTTGCTGTAGTAGCTGACTATGGCGTTGGGCGACTCTTCGTCTTGCTTATAAAAACGGGTCCAGGCGTCGTAGCTGCTGTCGGCAATAGATTGACGGTAGCGCCCAGGTGCGCGCATCACAAGGCCAATTGTTTTCTCTAGAAGCGAAAAGTATTGGGTTTCGTCGATTACGTCGGAACGCAAAAGCATCAGGTCGTCGTAATAAGAGGTAAAGCCTTCGGCTACCCATAGCAAACGGGTGTGGTTTTCCTTAAGTAAGTTATAAGGCGTGAACGCGGCGGGTTTAATGCGTTTCACATTCCAGGTATGGAAGTATTCATGGCTGACCAGGCCCAGAAAAGTGGTATAGCCGTCAGGTGCTTTTTTTTGCGCTACAACCGGTAAATCGTTGCGGCTGATCATCAACGCGGTTGAGGCGCGGTGCTCCAGGCCGCCGTAGGCATTGCCGGTTACCATGGTCATGAATACGTAACGTGGTGCGCTATCCGTAAATGGTGCTGCTTTTGTTTCGGGCTCGAACAACGCTATTTGGGCTTCACAGATTTTCTGTGTGTCGGCGGCGATACGCTTCAGGTCCAGGCCCGGTATTTCACCGGTAAATACCATCTCGTGCTGAGCGCCATGAGCTTGAAACGACAGAACCTGTGGCGTGCCTAGCTCAACGGGGTGGTCAATTAGTGCGTCGTAGTCTGGTGCTTCATAAAGGCCGAAACCATGGCGTTTGGCGGCATTCGCATAAGTTTTTGCGTTGGCTTCGGGCAGACTGGTGAAAACTTTCCATTTTCTGGTGTGTGGTGGCGGGTTTATTTCCAGCAGGCAAGGCAGGTTGGTTTGCCCGTGTGGAAATAAAAAAACGCTGGTGCCGTTGAAAAACGCGTGGGTTTCATCGAAGTGTGCCCCGCGCACCGAAAGATCCCAGGCGTAGACGCGGTACTCAACGCGTAGTGCACCAGCGCAGGGCGCGCATTGCCAGCTGTGCGTACCCGTTTTAGTAATGGTGACCGGCGTATTTTGTTCGTCGCAGGCGCGAATGTCTTGAATTTGACGGGAAAAATCACGCAGCAAATAGCTACCGGGAATCCAGGCGGGCAGGCTAAGTACTTGCCCGGAAGGGGGGGGGTTCGTGATGATTAGCTGAACGGAAA
>NZLH01000035.1 GCA_002694155.1 Pusillimonas sp.
AAGTTGTTCTGCTGTACCGGTGCCTTCTACGCCCTTCGGGCGGACAGGTTCATGTTGCGGATGCGTATGTTCGGTGGTCATGTCGGTTTACCCTTTGGTTGTGAGGTTATATCACTTCGTAGGCACATTATTGATTTGGGCTGTGCGGTGCAGGCATACGGTCCATCATCATTTGCATCATTGACTGCATCATGTCCATACGCTTTAGCATCATCGTATGGTGTGCGGCCGATGGTGCATCCGATTGATCTTCAGTGGTTTGGGAATGCATATTGCCCATCATTCCCATACCTTGCATTCCCGCAGACGCCATTCCCATCATTTTCATGCCTTCCTGCATTAGCTCATGATGCTCGGACATCATCGCTTGCCGTTCTTCCGGACTGGCTTTCTGAAGCTTTTCGTGAAAGGCGTGCATCGTCTGCATGTGCGCATCCATTTTCTTTTCTAACGAAGCAAGATCCGCAGGTGTCTGCGCGAGCGTTGATGTTTCGCCCGTCGCGTTCATATTAGGGTGGTGGGCGTTGTGCTCATCTGCTGTTTGGGCTGCCGCGAGCGCGCTGGCCGAACTTAAAATGATAGACGAAACAACTAAACGAAATTTACTCATGGCGATGATCCTTGCCTGTAGTCAGTTAAAGGTTGGTTGCGTGGCTTCACTATAATGATTGCCGTATGTCACCAAGATGTCGCCGTCATTACATCGTTGTCATGTCGTCCAGCCGTAGCAGTTCGGCACTCTTGTCCAGACTGAAGCTCAGTTGCGGGTTCGATTTTACGAACCGGACCCGCGTTACATCTGCCTTCTGTGAGGAGCTCAAGTAGGCTGTAGTACACGACTGGTTGAACCCGCACCGTGCCTTACCGCCCGGCGCAACAGCTGCGCATTGATCGCCACTACGACGGTGCTCAGGGACATGAGCACTGCTCCAAGTGCAGGTTGCAGCAAGATCCCCCATGGGGCGAGAACGCCAGCGGCGAGAGGGATGGCGACGATGTTGTAGCCGGCGGCCCACCACAGGTTCTGGATCATCTTGCGATAGGTCGCCTTGCTCAATTCAATGATCGCCGGCACGTCGCGCGGGTCGCTTCGCACGAGCACGACGTCGCCGGCCTCGACCGCGACGTCCGTACCTGCGCCGATGGCGATGCCGACGTCGGCCGTGAGCAGCGCCGGAGCGTCATTGACGCCGTCACCCACCATCGCGACGCGCTTGCCCTGGGCTTGCAGTTCCTCAATCTTTGCCACCTTGTCTTCGGGCAATACCTCGGCGAAGACGGTGTCGATGGCGAGTTCCTTCGCGACGGCGTTTGCGACCGCCGTGGAGTCACCCGTCAGCAGGACGACCTCCAGTCCGCTGTCATGCAGACGCTTCACGGCATCGAAGGATTCGGGACGGATGGCGTCAGCAATCGCGAACACGGCGAGCACCCGGTCGCCTTCAACCAGGTAGGTCGCAGACTGACCAGCGGCTGCCGCTGATTCGGCGGCCCGGCGAAGCGTCTCTTTCGGTTCCACGGCGAGCATTCTCAAGAGCCCCGGCCCGCCAACGTGAAGCGAGCGTTCCTCCACGACTGCGCGCACGCCGCGCCCGGGCATGGACTCGAAGTCTTGTGACATCGGAACGTCGATGCCCTGTTCCTTTGCGCTGGTCATTAGAGCCTGAGCGATCGGATGTTCGGCATCGCGCTGGACGGAAGCGGCCACGCGAAGCACCTCGTCGTCGGCGAATCCGTCGGCGGCGGTGATCTTCACGACGCGATGCGAACCGAGCGTGAGCGTTCCTGTCTTGTCGAATACGATCGTGTTCAGAAGACGAGCCTCTTCGAGGCCGCGCCGATCGCGCACGAGCAGTCCGTTCCGTGCGCCAATCGTCGTCGAGATCGCTGTCACCAGCGGGATGGCCAGACCCAGCGCATGAGGGCAGGCGATCACGAGCACGGTCACCACGCGCTGCATTGTGAAGCTCCATGGCTGACCGAAGAATGGCCAGACTATGGCAGTGATGGCGGCGGAGACGATGGCGATGATCGTGAGGTAGAACGCAGCCCGGTCCGCCAGCGCTTGAGCGCGCGAGCGCGACGACTGAGCCTGTTCGACGAGCCGCATGATACCCGCGAGCGCGGTCTCGTCGCCGATTTTCGTCACCTCGACACGCAGCGAGCCTTGTCCGTTGACGGTGCCGGCGATCACCTTGGCGCCCGCAATCTTGTCCATCGGCTTGGACTCACCGGTAATCATCGCTTCGTTGACAGCGCTGGTCCCTTCCTTCACAACACCGTCGGCGGGAATGGCCGCGCCGGGCCTGATGAGCAGCAGGTCGCCGCGCTTCAGTTGCGCGACAGGGACTTCTTTCGCGGTGCCGGTCTCATCTAACCGGACCGCCATATCAGGCAATAACTTCGCGAGCTCCTTGAGAGCGCCCTGTGCCTGCGTGATCGAGCGCATCTCGATCCAGTGGCCAAGCAACATGATCGCCACCAACGTCGCGAGCTCCCACCACAGGTCCAACCCCTCGACAATACCAAGCGTGACCAACGCGCTGAAAAGGAAGGCGACGGTGATCGCAAGTGAGATCAGCGTCATCATGCCCGGCAGACGATTGCGCAGCTCGTGGTACCCGCCGCTGAGGAACGGCCAGCCACCGTAGAAGTACACGATCGTGCCGAACACCGCCGGGAGGTACGCCGACCCCGTAAACTGTGGCGCGGTGTAGTCGAACCAATGCTGGATCATCCCACTCCAGATCACGGTGGGGATGGTCAGCAGCAGCGTGAGCCAGAACTTGTCGCGGAACATCGCCACGCTGTGGCCAGCATGCTTGTCGTGCCCGGCATGGGCGTCGTCATGAGCAGCTTTTCGGGTAGTGGGAGCGTACTCGTCATGCGATTGATGATCGTGCTGATGATGGTTGTGTTGCTTCATGGGTCCGCCTTCAAGGATGCAATGATGCAGTGATGCATTAGTGGGGAGATAGATCAGAAGTTCTATAATACCCTGTTGGGAAACCGGCCATTCCGGATGTTTGTTGCTCCGGCTGGAACCGACCAGATTGGATCGAATTCAGATTGACGTGGCACCGACCCAGATGCGGGCTCAGTTGTGGCGATTCGGCGGTCGTCGACGGACCTTTCATATCAGTTCCGCCCATTATCGTGTGCACGTCCAATTGTTCGTGCCACAGCGGATACAGCACCGCTCCCTTTAGCGTGGTGGGGCCTACATTGAGGGCCAGCAGCCGCCGGGAGTTCACAGGTGCCCGGGCGATGGCCGTGACCAGCCGCAGCGAGAGCAATCCCGCAGCGGCGAAAGAGACGACCACGTCGCGACCATCATGCATGCGTGCAGAATGGATCTGGGCCACCGACCCCGCGGCCAGCGGCTTGTCATCGAAGCTGGCGAAAAATTCGTCGACCGGTGCGCCGAACGCGTGTTTGACAATGCGTTTGGCCTGATCCGCAGAAAACGCCGGCACGTCGCTGTGCAATCGCGACAGCGCCTCACGATAAGGCGCTGGCAGCAAGTCCCAGCGCAGACTCAAGCCCTGGCCCAGTTTGACGAAGGTGGTGCCCAGCCCCACCAAGGTGGTGCTGACGTATGCGGGGAGCCGGTCGGGTGCGCGCCGGCGCAGGCGCAGCACGGCGACTCCGAGCTTCAGTCCGGCCCAGGCAATCTGGCCTCCCCGCCGCACCGTGCCCGCCATCAGCGCGAGGTCCTGGCCGGCCAGCTCATGGCGCTAGCCCCGTTGCAGGACGCAGGATGGTGGCCGGATCGCCCCGACCATCCACTGCCGCCAGCTCCGCGTCGGACAATAGGCTGTCACGGGACTTGCCGAGGACGCCCGCAGCCGTGTCGACCACGTGCGCCCACGTGCTTCGGTTGGCGAACAGCAGTCCCGGCACGTCCAACGTGCCGCCGCGGTTGACGAAGCCCAGCGCCGCGGTTGTGGCCGGGCCGGTGTCGAGCCGACGCAGCGCGCCCAAGAAAGGTTCGGGCCGGGTGTGCGTGACGAATACGCGTGGCCGATCGAGCGGGAACAGCGCCTGGACCTCGCTGTCCGGGTGCACGTACCGTGCCTCCGCCGGATCGCGAGGCGTGCGGAACCGGCCGGGCTCGCCGAGATAGAGGATCGCCGCCGACACATTGCGTTCGACGAGACGCGCGCGTGCGCGGCGCACTTCCTGCAACTGGTAAGCCCCGGTGGCGACCAGCAGGATCGCCGCTGTCGCCGGATCGCCAGCCAGACACGTCGCGCCGGTCACGGCCAGTGACTGAGCCTGCTGTGGCGTCAGCTCATGAGGTACCGGCCGCTTGGGGACGACCAGGGTGGTGACGGTGCCGCGTTGGGCGTAGGCGTGGGCGAGGGCTGCCGCGGCACCGTTGGCGTCAGGCGGAAACACCACGCGCGAGATGTCGGCCATTTCGCCCAGGAGCGCCTCGGCCATGGTCGGATCCTGGTGGGACTGCTCGTTCTTTGCGTTTTCCCAGGTGTGCGAAG
>NZLH01000036.1 GCA_002694155.1 Pusillimonas sp.
GCGGCGAAATGATAGTGCGTGGTTTTCTCTGTTTCGGGCGTGAGGATATGAATTCCGTAATACCAACCGTAGTCCTCCCTTTGCCCTCCAACCTCGTGAGCACCGGTGTCAAGCAAAAAACAGCTCGGCGGAAGCCAGCGCATATTGGTCCACATATCAACTGGTTTTCCGTCTTGACGATAAAGAAGATCAAAGATGCCCGGAATCGACACGTTTGGCATCCAGCGCTTGCAATGGATTTCATTACCAACCTCTTCCACGACTTGATCTGCCCCTACTTGTTCTGGGCTACCTAAATATCCGTCGTGCAAATAGGTTATATGACTCAAGTCAAGTAAGTTTTCGCCCATTAACAGGTAGTTCGCCGGGATCTCCAAGTAGCCGAAACTGGTTTGGAAGCCTTCGGTGTTATCCATCACGCTGTAATCAGGAATGGTGTCCTCCGTTGCGGGCTCCTCTCCCATCCATATCCAGATCATGCGGTGCTTTTCCACTAATGGATAACGTTTCACCCGCGCGGCAGCGGGAATTTTTCCGTCGCCATGCGGGTTTTTAACGCATTTACCCGTGCAGTCGAACTGCAGCCCGTGATAAGCACACTCAATCTTGTCGTCAACCAACTTACCGCGATGCAGAGGAATAAAGCGGTGCGGGCAACGGTCTTGCAGAGCCACAACCTCCCCGGCAGCATTTCGATAAAACACGACCTGCTCACCGAGCAACTGACGGGCGAACATTTCATTTGGTTTGACATCATCGGCCCAGCACGCAACGTACCAGGCATTCTTTATGAACGGCATTCTTGTCTCCTAACGCATTATCTATTTTTTCTAATTTATCACAAACAGAGTGAACGGTTTGTTTTTTATTTATCCGAAATTACCCTACATATCTATATAATCGGCATGACATTAAATTGAAGCGTAAACGTGATGCCCACCCAGAAAGCAACCCATGTTGCAAAAGCCGGCCGCCGTACCCAAGAGGTACGAAGCCGCGAAGCAAAAGAGAAGCTACTTAAAGCCACCATTGACGTGCTGATGCGTCGGGGTTACAGCGGCCTGACAACCAAAGAAGTCGCCACTACAGCAGGTTTGTCCAATGGTGCGCTGGTGCACCATTACGCCTCGAAAGCTGAGCTTGTGATTGCCGCCACCGCAGCCGTTTACGATGAATGCATCGAGCGGGGCCAGCGGGTGGCTCGTACGTCCGAAGCCATCAAGAATCCTATCGAAGGATTCATGACCGATTGTTTAAGCGTTTATTTCGACTGGCCGTATCTGGCCGCCATTGAAATTATTGTGGCCGCCCGTACTGACCCACAACTCATGGAACGCATTATTCCGGTAATGCAAAATTACCGGGCCACAACAAACGCGTTGTGGCTTAAGGTATTCCGTGAAGCTGGTTACACACCGAGCCAGGCAAAAACCATTTTGAATCTAACCTTGAACATGGTGCGAGGCCTGGCGGTACACCGGCTGTGGCAACAGGATCAAGCGTATTTCGACCATTACCTGAAAGAATGGGTTAAAACCATCAGGAAGCAGTTTCCCCTGAAACGGGTGTCGGGCGAGCAAACCAGTTAATGACCCGGCAATCGCCCACCCCACGTGCGCGACCGCATTATTGCGCTTGTGCGCTCTGACTCACCGCCTCATCCTGGCTTTCAAGCTTNGCCCGCAAATTTTCCAACGGCATGGCACCATTTACNCGCGTGTTATCAGGGAAGAANAAAGCNGGTGTACCCGTGATACGNAACTTGCGCGCAAGGGCAGTAATTTCCGCTACTGGTGTCTCACATTCACGCTTTACAGGCTTGACACCATTAAGCATCCATTGACGCCACGCAGCAGCACGATCTTCCGCACACCAGATATCGCGCGCTTTTTCATGTGAGTCAGGCGAAAGTATGGGGAACAATAACGTGTAAACCGTCACGTTATCGATTTGGGTTAGCGTTTGATGCAAGCGACGACAATAACCGCAATTCGGATCTTCAAATGCCACCATGACCCGACTGCCGTCCCCGGTGACTTGTTTAATGGCTTTATCGAGCGGCAATTCGTCGAAATTGACCTGATTCAAACTGTGCAGGCGTTTGGCCGTTAAATCGATACGGTCGACGGCATCGATTAGCGACCCTTGCATGACAAAACGCACTTCGGCATCGCTATAAACCAAATCATTGCCAACCTGCACTTCGTACAAGTCATTGAATGGCGTATGACGAACAGCCACGATTTCGACGCCGGGAAAACGATCCTCGAAACGCGTCTTGACCAGATCAGGCTCAACCATAGGCTCAAGCGCTTCCTGTTCAGAAGCGGCCAATGAATTTGGTGTGTTTTGCCCTGCCCCTTCAGCACGGGCGGTTTCTTGCACCTGCTGATCCGGAGGGTATTCTTGTTGCTCCAACGATTGCGCAACGCTTGCGCCTGCAAACAAAACACTGCANACAGCAGCGGNAAGCACTTTGCGCACCCAATTCAACAGCATGAAATCTCCTTGAAAAACTTGGCCTCGGCAACGGCGCACCTTAATGGCGCGAAGCGCCCTTAATAAGTTGACGCTTAAGCATCGGCACGCTATTTACTATTGACAGCCCGGCATTTCTTGCCATCACGACCGGTGGTAAACGGGACGAAAACAAACGATGCAAACCATCGGTGACAAAGCGCATCATGAAAACAGGCTCCGCACGCGCGCGGCGATAACGCGCCAACAATCGTAAATCGCCGGCACGCTGATATGACGGCTTTTCGCGTAAAACGTTCAATAATGCTGCGACGTCGCCCAAGCCAAGGTTCAAACCCTGCCCCGCCAAAGGATGGACCCGATGCGCGGCATCGCCCACTAATGCCACGCCGGGCGCAATCACATCGCTGGACTCAAGAAAAAGGGGGAAACCCAGTATAGGCGCCGCCACCCGAACCTGGCCCAACTCATGGTTGAGCCCGGCCAAATGGGTAGTCAGCCAATTGCGCGCCTGGTCTTCTGCCATGGCCAACAAAGGCTCAGCCGCGTTTTTGGGCATAGACCAAACCAATGAAACTTGCGCACCTGCCTGCGTGTTCGGCATAGGCAAAAATGCAATCACGCCTTCTGCAGTAAACCACTGTAGAGCCGTATTCTGATGAGGTCGCTCGACATGCAAATGGGTAACCACCCCCATTTCATCATAAGCACGCGAAGAGGATTTTATGTGTGCCGCGTCACGAACGGCCGAGCGCGCCCCTTCGGCCCCCACCACCAAATCCACCTCGATGAGGGAGCCGGATTCAGTACAAATTCTGCCCGGCGCATCAAAAGCAACAAAACGATCATCCAGCCACTCAACCCCGAACACCCGCACCGCTTGTGTAAGCGCACGCTCTATTTCGTCTGACTCAACAATCCAGGCCATAACGTCCTGTGCATCCTGCCAGGCATTCAGCTCAAGATGCCCGCTGGCATCGCCGTATACCTGCATGGCCTCCACCGGCGTAATTCGAGAAGTATCAAGCAACGACCAGACACCCAGCGAGTCAAGAAAACGCTGACTTGCCGGCGAAATAGCATAAACCCGAGCGCCGTAATAATCGGGCTGAGCGGGCTTAATAACACGCTGAGGACCAATAAGCATGGTTCGAAAACCGGCACGCGTAAGCCCCAAGGCCGTTGCCAAACCCACAATACCCGTGCCACAAACAGCAATGTCAGTCTTATTCATCGTGCCGAAGGCGCTCCTGCCTGTTTCGGCCAAAGTACCCAAACCTCGCCTTGTTGCTTCATTCTGCCAGCTTGTGCACCGGCATCGTCACCAAAGCCCCAATAGTAGTCAACCCGTGCAGGCCCTTTAATAGCTGCGCCGGTATCTTGCGCAAACACAAGGCGCCGAAGCGGGCTGGAAGAGGCCGGGTAGGTTGTTGCCAAATAAACCGGCGCCCCCAGCGGAACAAAAGACGTATCTACTGCGATAGAACGACCTCCGATAAGCGCAATACCGTATGCCCCTTTAGGGCCCAGCTCGGGGTCGTAAACCGGTTCCTCGCGGAAAAACACCATCGCCTCATTCGCATTCAGCATTTCCTGAACGCGCTGCGGATTACGTTTTGCCCAAGCTTTAATATTCTGCATGGACGCTTTGGCCAAAGGCAATTCACCTTGGTCGGCTAACCATTTACCAATAGACGCATAGGGGCGACCGTTATGATTATCGTACGCCAACCGTATTGTTTCCCCGCTGGGTAGCTGAGCGCGGCCCGAGCCTTGAATTTGCAGGAAAAACGCCTCGACTGGGTCGTTAGCCCAAACAATAACGGGAGGCGGGTTAGAGGACTGAGCAATTTGTGCCCTTGTGTCGTAGGGCACGACACGCTGCCCTTCAAGCTTGCCGCGAATTCTTTTGCCAGCCAGTTCGGGATAAACAGAACCTAAATCAACCGTTAACAAATCGTCGGGGGACGCATACAAGGGCCACTGGTATTCGCCTGAACGTTCACGCGAGGCATAAATAAGCGGCTCGTAGTATCCCGTTACGGTATTGCGCGCAATTTTGCTTGAACCATCGAGCAAACGCCAGGGCTGCAAATGCCGTTCAAGAAAAGCACGAATCGCGGCCGTATCGGTTGACCCCTGTTCAGGCAAGCCCGACATTAACACCTCGGCGCATACGGGTTGCCAGGCCCGCGGCGCAGCCCGTGCAGGTAACGCCAACGAACCCGATACCGGACGCATTAGACCTTTGCAGTTGTTAACAAATGCCTTCCACACTTGATTCAGGTCATCGTCCTGCCACCCAGGCAACGCGCCCCACCCAACAGCCTGAAACTTGCCTGCAAGCGGGCGGGCGGGCGTTTCACGCAAGGAAGTGAGCTCGGGCACTTGCAAAGGCCGCACCGAAATATCTTCGACTGGCTCAGGCGGCGCTTCCGGCCCGGGAGCTTCGAGTTCTGTGGTTGAACAAGCCCCTAGAAAGAGAGCTAGTAAAAACAGGGGCAATAACCGGTTCACGGGACCACCAAAGCGAAAAAACGCAGTCATCAGTACAATCTCAGTGCAATGTGCGCGGCATAGCCAGCACAAATTCGGCAATTTCAGCTTCAAACGGAATGCCGTTGTCACCCACGCAGTGATACGAACCTTTCATGGTTCCGTGCGGTGTAGGTAAAGGACAGCCGCTGGTGTATTCAAATGTTTCACCAGGTGCCAACAAAGGTTGCTGCCCAACAACGCCTAACCCGCGCACTTCCTGCACATTCTGCCGGCCATCAGTAATAATCCAGTGCCGGCTGATTACTTGGGCGGCGTGCTCGCCATTATTGGTAATACGCACCGTATATGCAAAAACATAGTGCTGCTCATCAGGTTTAGACTGTTCGGGCAGATACTGAGGGGTTACCGTAATACTCAGATCGTAAGGTTTCATAAAACGTTTCCGTGGAATTGAAATACTACTGTCATCCGCAATAATGTCATATTCTGGCCCGAAAATTCAGCGGGCCGCTTCAGGACGGTTAGAAATGTCTACATCCAACACCACCCGTATTGCTCCCAGCCTGCTTTCAGCCGACTTCGCGCGCCTGGGCGAAGAGGTTCGCAATGTTGTTGAAGCCGGTGCCGACTGGATTCACTTCGACGTTATGGACAACCATTATGTTCCCAACCTTACCATTGGACCAATGGTTTGCCAGGCGATTCGGCCCCATACCACTGCCCCCATTGATGTACACCTTATGGTTGAACCGGTTGACGACATTATCCCGCAATTTGCCAAGGCGGGCGCCGACATCATCACATTTCATCCTGAGGCATCACGCCACCCCGACCGCAGCCTGGCTCTAATTAAAGATCACGGCTGCAGGGCCGGCTTGGTTTTTAACCCTGCGACACCCCTGGACTGGATGGATTATGTAATGGATAAACTCGACATCATTCTTTTGATGTCGGTAAACCCTGGGTTTGGCGGCCAAAGTTTCATACCCACCACGCTGGCAAAATTAAAGCAGGCGCGACAAAAAATTGACCAATGGACACAGCTGGGAGGGCAACCCATTTTGCTGGAAGTAGACGGCGGTGTGAAAGTGGACAACATTGCCCAGATTCGCGCCGCAGGAGCTGACACCTTTGTAGCGGGTTCAGCCATTTTCAGCCAAACTGATTACAAGCAAGTCATTCAGGCCATGCGCACAGAAATTGCCAAAGGTGAAACCAGCGCGGAATTTACCCAGCCATGACGTATCAAGCAGCGCTAATTGACCTGGATGGCACGCTGGTAAACACCGTACCCGATTTGGCCGACGCCACCAATG
>NZLH01000037.1 GCA_002694155.1 Pusillimonas sp.
GCTAATGCGGAAAAGCCGGGCACAAGTGCGTTGTAGGGGTAACTTAGCCGTAGTGCCAGGGTATTGGCCTGAAATATTGTTTCGCCAGATTGGGGGCCAGCCCCTTCAACCCAACCCTTTTCCAATGCTTGCTGGTGTTGCTCGCGCTGATAGCTGTTGCCTATTGTAGGGTGGTGTTTGGTGTTGCCTATGTTGGCCGGGAAATCGTGGAAAACCGCAGCTGATGGGGAACGAATTTGGATGTGCCAATTTTGTGCCTGAAGGGAAGTAACCCCTTGGGTGAAAGCGCGGGCAATACTAGAAGGGTGAGCATGGTGCGTACTGCCCGCTTTGGCCGCGGTAACCAGCGCGGAACTTACTGCCTGGCGCACATAAAACCAGTGTGTTAGTTCGATGGCGCCAACACTGCTAAGAATAAGAGGCAACACAATAAGGGAGAATTCGACCATGCCCGACCCACGCTGGCCAGGGCGTGGTTTTTTGAAGGGATAGGGCGTATTCGACGTGTGGGCGTAACCCGAACCCTGTCTCGCCGGAAAGCGCAGGCTAGATGAAGTCATGCCCCCATTGTGAAGTCGCGTTAAGGGGATGTCGATTGCGACTTCTACGGGGGTGTAACTTTAATGAACAGACCGGGGGTGCGCGTGCGCGCTGTCGGGGTTGTGGGTAAAAAGGCTTGCGCAATCGACTGCATCGAACTGGTATGGCTTGCCACAAAAATTACATGACACGTCTACAGTTTCGCGCTCAGACAGGATACTTTCTACTTCGTCTTGTCCAAGCATGCGCAACATATTCCCAACGCGTTCCCGGGTGCAAGGGCAGTGCCAGCGTATGGTTTGCGGCTCAAATGTTAATAGTGCCTCTTCCCAGAACAAACGCTTGATAAGTGTATCGATGTCAAGGTCTTGTAACTCTTCGGGTTTCAGTGTGTTGGCCAGCGTAACGGCACGACTCCATGATTCCTGGGCCGAGGTTGCGGGCTGCCCGCCTTGATCGGGCAGTTTTTGAAGCAATAAGCCGCTACAGCTTTGTGCGTTGGCAGCCAGCCATAACCGTGTGTCGAGCTGTTCCGAATGACGCATGTAGTGTTCGAGCACTTGCGCGACTGTTTCGCCCTCAAGTGGCACAATACCTTGGTAAGGTTGTAAGTCTGTTGTGCGTTTGTTTGGGTCTAGAACAACACTGAAACGCCCTTGGCCGTGCGTATTTAACAAGTTCTGCAGCGACCCGTTATCTGGTATTTCAGCGTCCTCGCGCAGGGCTGCGGTGGCGCGAATTGTAAGGTCGGCATTGCACTCGACAACAATTAAAGATACTGGCCCATCACCTTGTAACTGCAAGACCAGAGACCCGTCGAACTTAAGGTTCGAAGCCAGCAAAACGGCTGCCGATACAAGCTCGCCCAATAGATTGCGAACGCAAATGGGCAATTGCTGATGGGCTAAGCCGGTTTGCCATGCTTGGGTTAGCCGAACCGCCTGAACACGGGTAGTGTTGTCTTGGAACAAGTATTTTTTAAGAAGGTCGCTCATGCGCCTATTTTAGCTTATTGGCGCATGAGGACCGGCGTTACGTGAGTTTGATGAGTTCGCGTTTATATTCGCGCCCGCGGTCGATATAGTGTTGCGTGTTGACATGCATGTTGTTGATTTCTTCATCGCTAAGCTGACGCAGAATTTTGCCAACCCCCACCACCAAAGCACCATCGGGAATCTCGCGACCTTCGGGAATAATGGCACCGGCGCCAATAAGACAGTTTTTGCCAATAACCGCATTGTTCAACACAATGGCTTGCATACCAATAAGCGCGCCATCGTTAATTGTGCAGCCATGCAGCATTGCTTGATGGCCAACAGTTACGTGCTTTCCTATGGTTAAAGGTATGCCTTCGTCTACGTGCAATACGCTACCCTCTTGGATATTGCTTCCGTTTCCGATGCTAATGGGCGCGTTGTCGCCTCGAATAGCGACGTTCGACCAAATACTGACCCCGGCTGCCAGCGTAACGTCGCCAATAATATCGGCGCTGTCGAAAATAAAGGTATCGGGGTCGATGCTGGGTTTCAGGTGCTTGAATTGATAGATAGGCATAGTGACAACAATGAAAATGGTCTTAAAGGCTTAATGATACCGAACCATTGTTGTTTGCAGGTGCTGCGTTTTCAGGGTTGGAGTGATCGCTTGCATACCAGAAATAGCCATCGCGATCGATACTGGCGTGATCTCCAGTAAGGTACCAGTCGCGCAGGAAGCGCTGTTGCGTTGACGCTTCATCCTGCCAATAGTTCAAGAACAATGTGGGGTCGGGAAAGCCGTGAATGTCGTATCGATTAATGGCTATTTCCCCGACCGTACCAACTGGGCAGGGGCGACCATCGTGATCTAGTACCGAGACCAGGTGTCCTGGGTAAGGCTTGCCCATGCTCCCAGGCCTTGCGGGCCAGCGGATATGGCTGTGTCCAACAACATAGGGCACCTCTGTTTGGCCATACACGTGGTTGGGCGTTAAGCCCAAGGCGCTTTCGCACCAATTGTGTACCTGGGATGACGGATGTTCTCCGGTTGTCATGATTGCCCGTACCGACAGTTTGTCTAAATCGGGGTGAGACGTCTCCATGACCGACCTTAACGACGAGCAGGGCAAGCTGATATTGGTTACTTTATAGTTGTGCAGGCACTCGATGACTTGGCTTGTAGAGAAGTGGCCATCTAACGCAACGATAGGGCGACCAAAATACAAGCAAGGTAACAAGCCGCCCAGTAACCCGTCGGCGTTGGTCCAGTAGTGTTGGGTCCAGAAAATGTCTTTGTGCTGCGGAAACCAGTTTTGCGATGCAACGAACCCGGGCAGTACCCCAATAAGTACGCTGTGAGGCAGCACAACGCCTTTTAGTTCGTTTGCAAGGCCAATGGGGTAAAACAGGAACGCTGGGCTGGATGAAAGCGTTGGGGCGACATGAAAGTCGCTGTTCTGCCGGGCCAGAAGGCTATTCCAGGAAAGGGTTAGTTCGTGCTGAAAACCAAAACTGATAATTTGATTCAGGCCGGGGTATTGCCCGTACGCTTGCAACACGCCAGGAGCATGGGGCATGTCGACTATGGCAGCCCGAACCTGCGCGTGGTTAAGGCGTGCGGTAACTTGTTTGGCGTTCAGTACGGCAGGTATCGGTACGACAATTGCGCCAACGGCCAGTATAGCCATACAGGCGGCAATATATTCAGGCGACTGTCCCATGGCCACCGCCACGCGATCACCTCGCCCCAAACCCATTTTAAGTAGCCCATTGGCAAGTTTGCCGGTTGTTTCCGCTAACTGGCCGTAAGAGTGTGCTGTTGTTTCGCCAAACTCGTTCTCGGCAAAAACGGCAGGGCGTCGCCCTTCCAGCGAATTAGAAGCCCAGCGCAACAGGCAATACTGGGCAATATTAAATTGTGATGGAACAAGCCAACGAAAGGATGAGTACAGCTCCGGGTACTGGTCGTTCATAGGTGTCCGATAAGTCAACGGCGCGCAAAAAAAAGCGCGGTAGCTGTGTTACCGGTGCAAGCATGAACGAAGCCCGCTATCTATGCAACGATTTATTGTTACAAACCCTTAAACGCTAGGGTTTATACCGATATCAGACGTGTTCCAAGAATGCGGTCGTGCAAGAATTGGCGCTCGCGGTCGAACCATGTCCAGATAAATAGGGTAAATGGCGCAAAGACGATAAGCAGGTCGGTTGAAGGATAGCCCGTAAGGTGGCTTAGCCCTTGAATAAGCACGATGGCAATAAGCGGAATGGGCCATATCAGGATATAGCGAAGAATCAACCGCCCAACCGTTGGCGGCTGGCCGTTCTTGTCGATTAGCCGGATATTCCAGGTTTTCATGGGCAGAGTTTGCCCTTTGTACTTCCACGACAACACAAAATAAATGCCAATCGCAATGAACAGGGCTACCTGGCGTTCGTGGCGGAACATAAGGCCACTGCGGCTTTGGGTAAGGGTGTCGAACAGATAGCTGGCCAGAAAAACGACGGCAAACAGCAGTACCCCTTCGTACATCATGCTAGAGAAACGTCGCCACCGGCTGGGCGTGTTCATGTGGGTTGATTGATTGGGTTCGCCGGGAGTTTTTTGCATTGCACAACCAGAGTTAATGGAATTATTTATGGAAACCGTCATTATCACCCAATATACTGGCCGGGATATATTGACCAAGACATTAAGCTGACCTTTTGGGCATAAAAAAAGCCGCTTGCGCGGCTTTTTTTGAACCTGCTGCGTTTCCCAGCGGATTCTTTAATACGTTGGGGCCAGATTAAGCAGCCGATTCAACGTTGCGGCTTGGTGCTACGTTAACTTTCGTAGCCTTGTTAACATTACCACCCAGCTTAGTGAACAGCTTTTTCAGTGCGCGGCCGGGACGGAAGCGATTTTGCTCCTCGATGGCAGCTTGCATCAGTTGGCGCTCGAGTTCATCAGTAAGACGGATATCGCTGTGTAGTTTGTTCATAATTGGCCTCTCTTTCGTAAAAATTGAACGTTTCGTTCAGGGTTAACCCTATTATAGGGTAAACCCTAGGAAAGTGCAAGCCAAATTGTTGCGACGCATGAAAAGTGTGCTTTTCATCAAGGTTTGTCGGTTTAAAACTACAACGTACACCCTTATTTAAGTGCGATATTGGTTCTTTACGATATCGAAACTGAACAGCCTGCAGTCAAGGGCGCCATTATGT
>NZLH01000038.1 GCA_002694155.1 Pusillimonas sp.
CTTTACAATGTTTTCGTTTGTCTCTTTACGAAACTCTTTTAGTTCATCACTAACACTGTCAATCTTTCTGTCGAAGTCTGCAATAACAATATCAACCTTGTCATCCAGCTTTTCGACCATGTTTATTAATATTGTTAGATCAGTGCCAGCTTTGCTTTTCATCTTATAGTATAGCCACATTCCGAGCGCAATGACTGCGAGAACAGCCAGAAAGAAAATCAAAGCAAAGAAAGGGTTAACAGCTAAAGTTGTAGCAGCAATTTCTAACCACCCTTCAAATTCTTTGCTTGCGCCCATTGTAACACCTATATAATGATATTAATACTAACCTTAAGGTTAGCGTTCGATTACATGGATAAAGAAACCGTTTACAGTAATATCTACCGATGAAGTTGAGAATACTTGCGCACGTATAGGAAAGTTTTTCGTCGCAGCACCGGCAAAAATTGTTGTTTCCTCTACAATGTTATAAGTTGTTGCGCCCTCATCAAGCCTTGGTAGGCGCTTTGTTAGAAATACCTGAATATCACCGTCAAAATAAAGTCTGTATTTTAGGCCAACGTTGTTAGTTGATGTTTCCACAACAAAATCTGCGCGGATCATTACCACTGAATTTGATGTAACATCCGAAAGATCAATGTAACTGTTTGTTGTGTCGTAAAGAGAATAACCAGCAGGCAATTCGTCAAGGATAGTAAAGCCGCCAGCCCCATCACTAGGTATTGACGTCCAAGTTGATGCTGGCACGCTAAGTGGAGTTACCGAGGTAGCCCCATCGTCGTAGTTACCCCAAAAAGACCGTTTGATGTTTGTTTCCGATGAAACAAAATCCTTCACCTGATCAGATGTTGCGCTACCAGAAATACCAGACTTTGAGGTTTCAAACAAATCACCGCCCTCAACGCTAGCGGGGGGGGAAAGATTATCTATGGTTACGTTAGCCATTATGCAATCTCGTTAGTTATTCTCGTGTCGCCGTTGGATGTAGTCCGAACGTCAACACCATTACTTGTGCCGCGAACGTTGGTGATAAACGAAAGGGCGTATGCCGTGAATTGTCGAACTGCCCCTATTGCCAGACTAATAGCAATTCTCATACGTTATAAAGCAGAACAACTGCTATCCCGCTTGTTGCGTCAATTGATTTAACGCGAATTGGATAAACAGCACCAGCAGCCATAGTAATCGTTGTGTTGCTGGTATCACCGACTAGTTGACCAACAAAATCACCGGGACCGCGCGCAATAACACCAGTGCAGTTTTCAATGTTAGCTTTTGCCGTAGTTGCTGCCACGTTTTCAGAAGCAGCAGCAGGCGTCATTAGGCTAAGTTGCTTACTCATCTACAACCTCGCCAAGTGCTTCTTTAAGGCGCTTTACGCCCCATCGTTTGTCGTATTCGACGCCGTGCTCGTCTGCAATTTCCCAGAGCGTTTCTCTCTCGTCTTTATCGTTTTCTTCGACAGGTTCTTGAGTTGGTTCTTCTGGGATTTTTTCAACTTTCGGCTCCATTGATTTCAGCTTGCGTTCAACAATCTGTTTTGCACAAGGACAATCAACAGCACCAATTTTACGGCGATTATACATACCACGCAACGCATGGCGCTTGAACATTCCATCAGGAATAGTTTCACCGATATTGATTGTTTGATCTTTGGAAATACGAACAGGACACAATGCCATAAATGTATCCATTCGTGAAAAAATCTTACGTCGCATATATAATCTCCGTGAGAAAGAAAGGGGCCATTACAGCCCCCATCACAAGTTAAGCAGACAGGGTGTTTGAGAAGAAGTAACCAAGGTCAGCGCCCGTGACTTTAAAGTCAAAAGCCATATCACCTTCGATACGATCACTCTCAAGATGATCCATACGGAAGCGCTTAATGCGCATACCGTTCTGGGTTGCACCCATGTAGCCAGTCCAAGAGAACTGAGCGCCAGCAGTCGGCTCATTCAAACCAAGAGTTGACGGAGCATAGTACAGAAGCATGCCATCGTTGCCGATCAGGCTCATGCTATCAGTTGCACCCTCTACAGCGGAGTTGTAAACACCGTTCATTACGAGGATTTCGTCAAGCTCAAGGATTTCGGCAAGACGCTGACGCTGTACCATTGCCGGAAGCGCGGTAGTAGCGCCGCCGTTAATGCGACCAAGGATATCATCGTTATCAAGAAGCGCGTCATACGTACCACGACCGATAATAGCTTTGTTCGGGTTAAAGCCGGTATTGGTGTGAACTGTACGCTTACCGTTTCGGATTTCTTCAATCGGAGTAGAGTTTGCAGCATTCCAAAGAGCTGCACCAGAGGAGTTGACGTTAAAGTCAGTACCCCAGATCGAAGTGCCGAAAGCTTCAGTTGCAAACACACGTTCGCGGCTAATAAGCAGCTTGTGCATTACGTACTGAGTTGCCGAGTTATCAAGCTGTACGGCTGCATCCTGATTGGCTCGCTGACGGTCGGTTACATCCTTGTGGAATGCGCGAACATCAGCGAAATAGGTGTCAGTCGAAAGATTGAAACCGGAACCGACACTTTCCGTACCATCCGCACGAATAGCGGCTTCGTCACGGTAGAAATCGCCTTTATCAAATACATAGTATTTGTCAGACTGTTTTGCGACCGTAGCGTTCGGGAATGCGCGACCAGCGATGAAGTTATCCGCATTCTGCAAATACTTCTGCGCGTAGTTGGTCAACGGCACATTTACATGAACGTCACCAGCAGTTGGATTAGTAAGAGGCATTTTTAATTACTCCTTATGCCTTAAACAACGTTGGCTTTTTTATCAAAAAGCATCGTCAGAATTTCACCAGCAGCGCCAGCGGCACTAAGAGACTTGCCAATAACGGCATTACCAACTGCCGCAGTGACTACACGGCCAGACGCGTCGGTGGTCAAATTCACACCAGCAGCAACAGCAGCACCAGCTTTCGCCTTGCACTTGCCGCCACCAGTGATAACAGCAACGTTGATTTTGTCACCATCAGCCGCAGCAGCTTCAAGAGCAACGCCAACGCCATCATTGCCAGCCGTAGCAACCGAAGTTACTTCGCCAGCATTGGCCGAAAGGATTTCGACAACCTCATACTGACCAATTGCACCGCCAGCAGTGAGGGTTACGGATTTTACGCTTTCAAGAACAGCCATGATTATTTACCTTCCACTGCTTTTGCGTAGAGTTCTGGATCAGACTTCGCTACAGCGTCGTAAGCATCCACGTAGGACATGGAATTACCGCCCTCAAGCGACTTTTCCATCAGGGCTTTGGCTTTCTTGTCCATTTCCTCTTTCGCGGAAACTTCTTTTTTCTCGCCACCCATTCCTTTAGTCACGCACATGTCAGCAGCGGCTTTTTCCGCCTGATCAAATACGCCTTTAACGACTTCGCGAACATCTTCGTCAAGTTTCTGAACTTCGCGCCATGCTTTAGCGAGATTTTCGCCTACAAGATGACCGTATTCAGACTTAACAAAATCTTCTGCCTTGCGGACTTCTGCTTCTGCCTGCATTTTGCGGATAGCCGCATCCTGCTTTTTGAGCGTTTCAAAAGCGCCACCAACTTCTGACTTCTTAATCAGATCGCCATCAACGGATTTGAAAACATCGTCGCTCTTTTCAATCGCTGCCTGTTCGTCACGTTTTGCGATTTCGGCTTTTGCTTCGTCGCGTTCTTTGGTGACATCAGACAGGGATTTTTCGAGTTCGGCAACCTTGGCTTCAAGATCGCCCTTTTCTACCTTGTCAGTCATTTGACTTCCCTTTTCAGTTTCAGATTTACCGGGCGACCCGGCGCTTTTTACGACAGACAGCTTTTGCTTTAGGTCAGCCGCAAACTGGTCAACGGATCGCATAAGCGTTTCCGTTTTGTTCTCTTCGTTGCTTTCTACAAGATTACGGACCACATCTTGAAGGACTTGGGTTGCTTCCCAAATTTCCTCACTTGCTTCTCGCCTAATATCGTATGATCGCTCGGTTTCGTTGTAGTCCATTGCCTTCATAAAAGTAACGTGCGAATGCTGGTTGGCACCGCGCTCTACGGCGGAAATTTCAGACAGCTTGTTAACTTTTAGACGGTATCTCTTTTTATCAGTCATTGATTTCTTCCCGCTTGCCCGTTCCGCCGATGGAAAACATCAGCTTGTCATTTTTTGCCAATTCCCAATCTTCATCAGATCGAACTTGGAACGAACCAAAATGACCAATTTTTTTAACGGGGATATCTTCTGGTGACATGCCGGTGATTTCTGACACAAGCATCTTTGCGTATTCTTCGCTATCAATCAGGATGCTATCAATCAGATCAGCGCGTTGGTTCCCGTCGTGATCAAATTTGCCAACTCGCGCATCTTTTACATATTCGACATATGCATCTGAGTAGCTTTCGATGTCTACAACGTCGCCTTGGCGGTCTACAACGTCCTCACCATCATATTTAAAGACGTTAAACCATCCGCCCATAATGCGCTTTTCATTGTCGCGCTTGACGATATCACCAGAACCTTGGAATTTTTCGGAATTATGTTTGTCGGTCATTAACCAATACACTTTTACACAAAATTTATGTAGTTATATCACAACAAGATTATGTGGTCAAATTTATTGTGCAAAGTTTTTGTGTGGAATATACGCAGAAGAAAACCCCGCCAAATTGGCGGGGTAATACTTAGGAATTAAATTCAAGTTTTTCGATTATCTTTCCTAGCTCATAGGCATAATATCTGTATGCATCAGTTATCTGCACATGCATATCTTTGTTGCGGGATGCATTTTTAAGCCATTCTCTTGATTTCTCCAGTATCTCAATATCATTACTATCCATCACATTTCCCTTGTTTAAAGATCAAGACTACACGCGCAATGGCATTACGATATAAAGCTGATCCTCATCTTCAATACGAATAGGCCCGCTTTCCGTGCTAAACGACATATCAACGGCTTCACATTCCAGCGACTTGAGAATGTCAGACATATAACGACCGTTAAAGCCAATGATCAGGTCAAAGTCAGCATCAACGTCAATAACCTCGGACGCTTCGCCAAACTCAGATGATTTAGCCTCAATCGTCATTGTTCCGTCTGCAATGGTGCATTTAACAGCCCGTGTCTTGCTGTCAGCAATGGAACCAACACGCTCAATAGCGCCAAGCATATCAGCAACGTTAACCGACATTTTCTTATCGTTGCCTTCTGGGATAACACGCCCATAATCCGGGAACTTACCATCAATCAAGCGAGACAATACAGCAGCATCGCCAAAGTTGAACCCGATCAGGTTATCAGACAGAGACACAGTTACAATCTCGCAACCATCAAGCAGCTTAAGAACTTGCATGACGGTTTTTGATGGAATGATAATTTGCGCATGATCAACAGTTTTTACACCGGCAATCTTAGCCATCTTGTGCCCGTCCGTTGCAACCGAATATGTTGCATCGTCCTTGAAGTCCAGACATACGCCATTGAGATAATATCGCGTTTCGTCATCGCTTGCGCAGAACTCAGACTTTTGCAGCATATAACCAAATGTTGCGGCGGGAATATCAAAGTATACGTCGCTTTCCATATTCATAGACGGGAAGTCACCAACAGGCAACGTGGGTAGCGTAAAGCGCGAACGTCCGCTAGATACCTTTAGTTTGCTATCCTCAAGCGACACTTTCACATCGCCATTAGGCAGCTTATTAACGATATCCGCCAAAGTGTATACTGGAACGGTAATTTCGCCAGCTTGCGCAACTTCGCATTCAACTGTTGCGGTCGCCTCAATATCCATTGACGATCCTGTGATTTTCAGCTTGTCGCCAACTTCAAGTTTAGCGTGAGCCAAGATCGGCATGGTGTTTTTCTTTTCCACCACGCCAGCAATGTTTTTAATTGCCCGGTTAAGAGCGGAACGGGAAACGGTAAATTTCAATTAACCCTCCTTAATGATAACAATTGGCTTTGCACCAACAACGCCAACTAACGGTAAAATCTCACAAGCCTTGGCCTTTGTCAATGCAATTATTGCCTGATCGTCGTAATGATCGCCAATTACGGAAACCTCAAATTTCGGCTTGTTGTATTCGTCATAACCAATGTACACACAATTTAGTGTATTAAATGGAAATTCCACACTTAACACACTGTTAATTACTTTGCACACGTTAACGTCATAGTTTTCATGACGGTATTTTTTGTTAAGGTCTGGGATCATGCGTAATCATTCAGCGCGCAGTCAACAGCCTTGGCAAGCTCATTGTAAGCCGACTGCTTAGCTTTGCGTGTCCTTTCATTATCTTCGCCCACAAGCTCATCCTCAAACTTATCACGAAACGATGGCATTACATCATCGCGAATATCAGCAACAGGCTTATTCATGTAGTAAATCGTATCTCCGATGATATCAATCGACATCACATATAACCTCCGAAATAAAGCAGCATACCGACACACAGCACGGCGGCGATCTGCCACGCTACTGATTTAATGAATGCCGCAAGAAAGATAACCGCGCATACAATGGCATAACTAGCCATAATCAAAAACGCAACGGTCAACACAAACGCACTAGTTAGCCATTCCTTCATGGCGTTACCAGCATTACAGAAAACATAACGATGCAACCAAACACCGCAATGATCATGTTGTCTAGGGTTAAGTATTTCATTTATATTCCTCCAATATCCGATATTCCACGATATCGCCAACGTTGCCTTGTTTGTCCCATCGCAGATGAAATGCGTGTTTTCTTCCTACGTATCCATCTGCGCAACGGTATTCAACAAACACATCGTCTGTGACTTTACCGTTATTTGGTTTCCAGTTCGTTTCCGTCCGCATCGCATTCAATCCAGCTTCCGTTGCGGTCCAAGTGAGCGCAACCATATCCAACAACAATAAGCGACATTTCCCCACTATCGTTAAAGATTTCACCGTATCCATGGTCCTCATTAAATAACTTGTAAACCTTGTCAGCGGTTATATACGAGCATCCATCATAATCCGTCTTCACGTAACGCACAACAAATCCTCCTTTGTGATAACTGATATTGACACGATAAAATCACGTTTGCAAGCAATTTTTCTGTTGCAATGGCGGAAAATAAATAGTACAAAACAAGAACAAGCGCGATAAATATCTGTCCCCGCCTCACTGACAGATACGCAGCTAACAGAAAGCCCCAGCGTTTCCTCCGCGCTTGGGGCTTTCGCTTTATTTAATGCCATTGCCGTCTTTGTCACACTCAACCCACCCGCCATATAAAAAAGAATAATAGTTGCGAATTCCCAAGTCATTACTGATAATAAAATGATTTGGATGTGTAAAATTTGCTTTGTACGGCTTATTTTCTGTAATGCAATTAAACCCGATTTTATTTTCTGTTTTCACATAACGCATAAAAATTCCTCCTATTTAAGATACACACAAGCTAAACCAACACAAGCATGGTGTCAATTAATAATTGCACTTTACCTGTGAGTAATGCTTTTCTGAAAAATGATGTTTTATGACAATAATTTACCGTTAGGTAAACTAGCCTTCCAAGTCCCAATCAAGACGCATGGTTTCCGTGCAACGGCAATTAACCACGTTTGCAGCACGTCCCGCAGGATCGCCCGGATAACGCAACGGCCCTAATGGTGTGCGGAATGGCTCGTTAATGCCGACGCCTTTCGGATTTAGTCGCGGAATATCTCGGTGCCATTCTCGCGTTCTACCATCATGAGTATAGCGCCAGTCTCGCCTAACTACCGCTTCTGGTATCTCGTTGGCTTCAAAGACTTGACGCCACGACGCAATGTTGCCGACACTATGCGCCCTGAGTGCTTCTGTCCGCGCGATACGCTCTGAGCGATAAACCAAAAGCCGTTGCCTGTAGCGTTCCACCATCTTATTGATTTGGTCTTTGGATAAAGGCTTATCACCTTCGATTGCGCGTCGTAGTGTTGCGTCAAAACGCTTGTCCCTTCGCGTATTGGAGAATACAGACGGATCCAAGTCCTCTAACTTTCGACGGAAGTTTACCAAGTGCCTTTGTAGATCAGACGAAAGGCCGATGGTCTGGCGTATCTCACGGGCAAAATCACGCGGGTTTAACCCACGGCGCAAACCGTCCGTTACCGCATTACCGATTGCATCTCGCTGCGTTTCTGTAATCTCTGAAATAAACGTTGCGCGGTATGCTTCCATGTCAGCAACGGTGTTAGGGTTTGACTGATCAAACACGGCAACAATCTTTTTAGGGCCGCTTATGCGCTGGTAATCTTCGCGAATTGGCGTACCGTCAAGCTGTTGCGCTGTTGACTGACCGGATGCAACCACAGCACCAATAACCGCAGATGACAGGATAGGCGCATATAGGCCATATTGCGTGTTGATTATTTGCTGAACCGCTACAAAGTCATTGGCCTCAATCAGTGCAACCAATTCAGACAATGGGATGTCGATCTTGTCGATCATATCAAGGAACGCGGAGCGAATGCCCGGCTCCAATTTGTCCATTAGTTCTTGGGCAATGCGTTCTTGTTCTTTCGCGCTACCTAGTGGCATTAGATACTGCCTTTAATCAGTCCGCGCACATCCTCGCCAAGTTCTTCATCAAGCATAATTTCGCTGCCTGATACATCACGGATAAACCCGCCAAGCATTTCAAGATCAGGCGTTTTAATTCGGTTTGGCGTTAGCTTTGGCAGTGCATCGTAATCAAGATTGTTAAGCACGGCATAACGGCGCAATTCTTGGTTATTAAAGCTGTCAGCATAACGGCGCATTTGGCCTTCAAGCGACAAAGCAAGCATCTCTGTTAGTTCTTTTGCAAGTGCTTGTGATCCGCCGCGATTAGAACCAAGCGCGATAAACGCAATCAAAAGGTTTTGGCGTAGCTCGTCCTGCTTTTCCTTGATGGTTTCCATCAGGTCTTTGTGATCGCTGTTTTCAGCTTTTAACAGTTCAATTTCGTACTTGCGAACGTTGCTTACTTTTTCCTCTTGCGTCCCTGCATTAGTGACAAACGTATCACTAGGAAGCACAAAGCCAGTTTGAGAATTAAAATTAGGATCGCGGGCAGCTTTTTTATACACTTCAAGAGCATTAATAGCTGCGTTAATCCGCGCCTTGGTCTCGTCGTCCATGCTTGCATTAATTGGCGTATTAGCCCACCGAATAAGTTCTTGCGGAACGCGAATAACCGTTGCATTACGAATATCCTTTGCAAGTGCGATATCTCGATGTTCTTCGTGCTTGTTTAAGCGATACCAAGTAGGATAACACCCACGCAACAGACTTTTTCCCTCAGGAGACCCCCGCCAATCCATAGCAGTGTGGTGTATCATTTTGGTCATTGGTATTTCTACCTGACC
>NZLH01000039.1 GCA_002694155.1 Pusillimonas sp.
TAGCCTTTTTACCATGGCGCTGAACCTGGTCGATGGCTTCTCTTGTTTCCCGGGTAACCCGGTTTTGTGCTGCTTCGTTGCGCTGCGCTTCTTGTGTTTGTGTAATGGCGTCGGGTCGGGCCCCATTTACGATATTGGTTTGTTGAGACAAGGTTGTGCCAAGCACAGCGTCAAGACGCTGAACCAGTAAGGTACCCAGGCCGGAAGGACTGTTTACACTCATGGCCTTGTTTTAGGCGGGGCCAGATACGTTTGCAAAACATTCTGGTGACGCTTCATATTACCCAGTAACGAGCCCAAACGCGCCATTTCGGGTGCGGCAAGGTCTCGGATTTCAGCATCGTCTTGCAGAATTTTCTGCAATAAAGGTTTGCGGGCCAGGCGGTCGCTGTCATCTAGTGGTTCGTATTGGCGCAATGCTTGCACGGCACTGATGTATTCCTGGCTGACAGCAACCACCTCATCCCAATGGTTGTCACGCGCAAGCTGGACCATCTTCCCCGACAGGTTGGCGATGATTTTGTACTGATTCAATACGGACTTCGATTGGCTCATAGCGATGTTGTCGGCGAACATAGGTCGAGATTAAGTATAGGTAAGATTAACAAGACAGGTGTGACCACTTGTGTACTAAGTAACACAGAGTTTAAGAGGCCACCGCTGCCGCTTTAGGTACATCGACCGCAGATCGCCAGGCATCGGCAATTTCGGATAAGGCTTTTTCGGCCGCTTCAAGCCGCGCCAGGTCGGCGTTCAGGTTGGCCAGCAACAAATTACGTGTAATAAGTTCATAGGTTGCTACCAGGCTTTGGGCCACTTCGCCGCCCACTTCGGTATTAACACTGGCCTTTAGCCCGCAGTCAACAATTTCAATGGCTTTCGAGATGGCAGTGCCGCGCCCCGCTGCATTGTTGCTTTGCATATAAAGTTTGGCCTTGGCCATGGCTGCCAGCGCGCCATCGTAAAGTAACGTGATCAGGCGTTCGGGGCTGGCGCTCATGACTTTTGTTTGAACGTCGATACTGGCGTATGTTTGGGCAGATCGCGCTGTGCGCGGGCCGCGCGGGAAGGAGTAGGTCATTCTTTGTTCCCGTTACTTAAGTTGTCAAGCATTCCCAACTGTTGGGTTAGGTAACTGCTAAGTGAGTTCATTTGTGACAGCATGCCGTCGAGTGCAGAGAACTGGCGCCGATAATTTTCCATACGGGAGTCGATACGGGCCGATGTGCTTTCATATTGCTGTTGCAAGCGTTCTGAAATCCTTTTGGCACCATTGGTTGCCGAAGCGATGAGCCCGCCGTTGGTATCAAGGATGCCCTGCGCGGCCTGTTCAAGACGCGCTGTGATGCCGGTGGGGCCGCTTAACAGGTTCTTAACGTCGTCGACGTTTTCGCTTAGCGCGGTCGAGAGTTTGTCTTGATCGATAGTGAGTTCACCTGTTGTAAGGTTGGTGGTGATACCCATTTGCGATAATGTTCGTACGTCACCTTCGGTGGTGAAGGCATTTACAACTTCGCGTGCCTGATTCTGTATGCGGCGCGCCATTGAGTCGCCCGTAAGTGCGCTACCTGTTTGGTTTTCTACGTCGTACGATGTAAGCGACTTAATAGTACTTTGCAGCGAGTTATACGATTTAACGAACGCTTCAACGGCAGATTTGGCTGCGCCATCGTCGCGGTTGACCGATAGCGTGCTGATTACACCTGGGTCGGCTTCGGTTAGGTTAAGCTTGACACCCTCAATGGCGTCTTCAATGGTATTGGTTTGACTGTTAATCGTAATGCCATTAACGGTAATTTCGGCATTTTTTGCCGCCTGCTCTTGTACAGTAGAGCCAGCAACACCGAAGTTCATGAGGTCGGCCAATGGGCTTGTTGCGCCGTCTGTGTTGCCGTTTACTTCGATTTTGGTTAGCGCTGCATCGGTGCCGGTTTCGGTACTGGACAGCATGAGACGGTAGGGCGATGCGGAGCCATCGTTCAAGACAGTTGCCTGAATACCCAGGCTTTCGTCGGCGTTAATGGCTTGAATAATGCCGTCGATTGACGTGTCTTGGCCGGTGAGGTCAAGCGTTTTGGTGGTGCCGTCGCCAAAAGTGAACGTAAGTACACCGTCGGTTCCGTTTGGGTCGGTTCGGCTTGCCAGCCCTTGGCTAACCAAAGTTTGGGTGCTGGCCAGCGATTCAACCGTAAGGTTGTACTGCCCGTTTATTGCGCCTGTATCGGCGGTTGCCGAAAAAGTTTCAGCCGATGTGCTGGCCTTGTAGGCACCAAAGGTTTCTTCTTTGCCCAGCGCTTCGCCGGCCTTCTGGAAGGCTTCGAATGCGCTTTTGATTTTTCCGTAGGCGGAGATGCGATTTTGGACGTCGGTTTGTTGCGACTTGATTTGCTGTAATGCGATGTTTTCGCTGGCACGCAAATCGTTCAACAATTGGTCGAGCGGAAGCCCGGACCCGACACCGATTGCAGAAATAGCCATATTCGAATCTCCTTGTAATGCTATTTTGAGCTAGCAGTACGCTTTCCAAAACCCGTGTTAGTTGCCAAATGCGTACATACTTCAGCAAATTACCTGTTGAGCAAGTAAGGCCAGGTACTTTGCCGTTACGGCTTATGCTTTTGTATCAACACCCTGGCCTTGAAGTTGAACAATCATTTTGGCTACTTGCAACACCGCCTCAGATGGCACAGTGCGCAACACCTCGCCGCTGTGGTTGTCAATAATAGACACCACAATGCGGTCTGCTTCTTCATCGAATTTGAATTGCATACCGGTTGACCAAGCCTGTAAACGGTTGTTCACCTCGTCCAGTGCGTCGTTCTTGGCGTCGGCATCAAGGGTGGTGCTGGCTGATTGGCTTTTTGGGCTTAGACGACCATCAAGCGCTTGTTCGGCCGCGGTGACTTTCTGGGCGGGCTCCAGACGATTCAGCGCCGGTGTGGGCTCAGTTGTTACCGGTGTACCGGCAGGAACGGCAGGATTAGACGTAACTGAATTAATCATTGGGCTGACTCCCGGAGTATGTGCACATTCAGGTTAAGATGCATACCTAAAGTGCTTAACGGCATGTTGTTGGCAATCTTTAGGGGTGTTTACCGGTGTCAAAGTGCCAAAGGTTGGAATTATCCTGCTAATGGGGTGCAAATCTGCCGGTTTGTCAGCGTTTATTCAGGCGAAAATACCATTTCAGATTTTTAATTGTCTTTACTGCGAATGTCCGTTTCAGAAGAACAGCTTGTGACCGAACACGCACCTCTGGTGCGGCGTCTCGCCCTGCAGCTTATCTCCAGGCTGCCGTCCAGTGTCGAGCTCGACGACCTGTTGCAGGCTGGCATGATGGGCTTGCTGGATGCTGTCCGGCGCTATCAGCATGTACCTGAAGCGCAGTTTGAAACTTACGCCGTTACGCGAATTCGCGGGGCAATGCTTGATGAACTAAGAACACAAGACTGGTTGCCACGCAGTGTCCGCGCTAAAAGCCGTGTCATCGAGCAGGCTATTCATACGCTCGAACAACGTTTAATGCGGCCGGCAACCGAGACCGAGCTGGCTGAAGAGCTGGATGTGTCGCTGGAAGAGTATCAAGATATGCTGGAGGGCGCACAAGGGGTTCAGGTTGTCCATTACGAAGATTTATCCCGTTTCCAGGGGGAAGGCTCCCGGATAGCGGAAGAAACCCTGCCGTCTGCTGAAGAGTCGGCCCAGCATTGGTCGAATCCTTTGCAACAAATTATGTCGAAAGGGTTGCGAACCGCTTTGGTTGACGCCATTGCTCGTTTACCTGAAAGAGAGCAACTTTTGCTTTCGCTGCAGTTTGAGCAGGATTTGAATCAAAAAGAGGTGGCGGCGGTGTTAGGCGTGACGGAAGGGCGTATTTCCCAGCTGCGTGCGCAGGCTATCGGTCGGATTCGGGCGGCGCTGGCGCAAGGTCAGTGGGATACGGACACAAGCTCGGTCGACTTCCAGAATCTACTATAAGCCATAAAGAATGTTAATCTTTAGCTTTTGTCGGCCCGCGCTAGCGGCTGTTTCGCTGATTCTCAGAGTACCAAATTGGACTACGTAGCCTCCTGTAAGCTGCCTACACCGTGGGCTGTTTTTTCATTGCATGCGTTTGTGTCGCCGGAAAGCGGCAAAGAGCATGTCGTTATGACATTGGGCGATCTTGGCACCACCGAACCGGTTTTGGCCCGTGTCCACTCCGAGTGCCTGACGGGGGATGCACTATTCAGTCAGCGATGCGATTGCGGCGCCCAGCTTGAAGCCGCATTACAGGCTATTGCTGCCGAGGGCAGGGGGGTTTTGCTGTATTTGCGCCAGGAAGGGCGGGGCATCGGGCTGGTAAACAAAATTCGCGCATACAGCCTGCAAGACCAGGGTGCCGACACGGTAGAGGCAAATGTGCGTTTGGGGTTTCCTGCCGACATGCGCCGTTACGACGTGTGCCGCCCAATGCTTAAGCACTTCGGTGTGACCCAGTTGCGCTTAATGACAAACAACCCCCGAAAGGTTGATGCATTACGCGAGAACGGAATAGAAGTGGTAGCCCGGGTACCACTTCAGGTTAACCGTAACCGTTACAACGAAGGTTACTTGCAAACCAAAGCTGCCAAAATGGGGCATTGGTTCAACCTAGCCGACCTTCCTGAAAATCCGTAACAGCCTCAATAATTTCTTGCTGGGTGTTCATCACAAAAGGCCCATATTGAGCAATAGGTTCGTTAAGTGGCTGGCCGGCAATTAGAATAATTTTTGCCGCTGCATCAGCTTCAATAATGATACCGTCGGCCTGTTCACTGTTCTTAAGTATGGCCATATGTTTAAGCGGTACAGTTTTGCCGTTTATGCTTACTGTTCCCCTATAAACAAACAAAAATGCGTTGTGTTGCGGCTTCAGTGACTGACGGAAACTGCCTGCCCCCAAGAAATGGATATCCAGATAAAGCGGCTGGGTAATCGAATGTTGTATGGCGCCACTTACGCCATGACTAGTACCCGCAATAACGCGTGCTTTGACATTGTTGTTGGTCTGTATTTCTGCAATATCGTCATTCTGAATGTCTTTGTAGGCGGGCTCTCCCATTTTTTCTTTGGCCGGCAAGTTCAGCCAAAGCTGAAAACCTTCCATTGCGCCTTCTTCCTGCTCGGGCAATTCGGAATGGATAATGCCGCGTCCGGCAGTCATCCATTGGACACCACCATTTTGCAAAATGCCTTCGTTTCCGCGACTATCATTGTGGCGCATCCGGCCTGCAATCATATAAGTAATGGTTTCAAAACCACGGTGCGGATGATTTGGAAAGCCGGCAATGTAGTCATCGGGGTTATCGCTGCCGAACGCATCGAGCATAAGATACGGGTCTAGTCGTTTTTGCAGGTTTTGGGTGATAACCCGTGTTAGCCGCACCCCTGCGCCGTCGGATGTAGGTTGGCCGGCCACCAGCCGTTCAACCTCTCTGGAGTGCGTAACAACTTCAGCGTTTTGATCAACAGGTGTGGGCTGAGACATAGGTATCACCCTTCTAAAAATTTTGATTTACCCGCGAATGGGTTTGATGGCGGCCGCCCATTTCTTCAGTTCGGTAAGCATGGCATCGGCCGATTTGTCGATAAGTTCGTTCGATTTGAAATTCTTGTTGTCATCAATCATGGTGGCGACCATGGGTACCATGACGCATTCGGACATGGGCATCATTTTAAGCGTTGTGACCAATGTTTTGGCTTGCTGAACCGCTCGTATACCACCCGATGCACCGCCGTAACCAACAAACCCGCAAGTTTTGTAATGCCACTCTTTGTTCACATAAGTAAGCGCGTTATAGAACGAGGGTGGGGGGTTGTAGTTATATTCAGGGGTAACGAACACAAATGCGTCACCCGATTCCACAATTTCGCTCCAGCGCTTGGTGTAGTCGAATTCGTAATTACGTTGGACGGGGTGATTGGGTTCGTTAAACAGCGGCAGGTCAACTTCGGCCAGGTCAACCAGGTTAACGTCAAAGCCAGTGTTGTGGTTCTTGGCATATTCGGCAAACCATTTAGCTACGGAAGGCCCTACCCGCGTAGGACGTGTGCTGCAAATAATAACGTGTAACTTCAAAGACATGTACTGTTTCCCTAATAGTTAAAGTTATGCTGCCAGACGATGGTTATCGCCTCACCATGTTTCTCATCAGCTATCATACCTGTTTTGAAATGCCGTTTTCAGCGTGTAAGGATGCCCCATGTTGTCTGCCGATCAAATTTCCGTTCAAAATGAAATTAGAGCCGAGCTGTGCGTTGATGAGCTATTTGATGTCAATGCGCAAATTACCCGCCGCGTCGATTTTTTGGCCAGCTATTTGAAGCGTAATGGAATTGCGTCAATAGTGTTGGGTATCAGCGGTGGGGTCGACTCGCTGGTAGCGGGTTGTTTGTGTCAGAGGGCTGTTGAAACACTGCGTGCGCAAGGGGTTAGCGCACGGTTTTATGCCATGCGCCTGCCTTACGGTGAGCAAAAAGATGAAAGCGAAGCGCAGGCCAGCCTTGCGGTGATCAAACCCGACGAAATCATTACAGTTAATATTAAGGCAGCGTCCGACGCAATGTTGCAGGCAGTCAAAGCTGGCGGTACCGTTTTTAAAGATGATGGCCACGAAGACTTTGTGCTGGGGAATATTAAAGCGCGTCAACGCATGATTGCCCAGTATGCCGTGGCCGGCGCCTATAGCGGCGTTGTGGTAGGTACCGACCACGCCGCCGAAGCGTTAATGGGTTTTTTTACCAAGTTTGGTGACGGCGCAGCCGACCTTACCCCCCTTACCGGCCTGTCAAAAAGGCGGGTCAGGGCGTTGGCAAGCGCGTTGGGGGCGCCCGACGCTCTGGTTTACAAGGTCCCCACGGCCGATCTGGAGTCATTGAACCCACAGAAGCCCGACGAACATGCGTTTGGGCTAACGTACGACCAGCTGGATGATTTTCTTGAAGGCAAACCGGTAGCCCCCGACGCTTTCGAGCGAATTGTGTCTATTTTTCGTGGCACGGCGCACAAACGTGCTTTGCCGTATTCGCCTACTTAAGTAGTAAGGCAGGTTGCCATGATTTCCAAATGGGATTGGTTGTGGAAACAGTTTTCCAGAACGCTTTGGGTTCGGGCATTGCTGTATTCTTTGCTGGCCATAGTGATAGCGCTGGTGGCCATTTGGGTCGACCCTTATATTCCCGAAGATTTCGGGGGTCGAATTGGCGCAGATGCGGTTGATCAGATTCTTGACATTATGGCCAGCAGCATGCTGGCGGTAACGACATTTTCTCTAACGGTTATGGTGTCGGCGTATAGCGCGGCAACTTCCAGTGTTACACCGCGCGCTACACGCTTGCTTATGCAAGATACGACCACCCAGAATGTGTTATCTACCTTCTTGGGTGCGTTTCTTTTCAGCCTGGTAGGTATTGTCGGTTTAAATGCGGGTGCCTACGGTGATGGCGGCCGCGTACTGCTGTTTGTTGTTTCCCTGGCCATGATTCTAATTGTGGCGCTGACCTTGTTACGCTGGATTTCCCATTTAACGCATTTTGGCCGGGTGGGTAACACCACGCAAAGGGTGGAAGATGCTGCGCGAAACGCGCTGGAATATTGGGTTGAGCATCCTTGCCTGGGGGCGAATCCGTTAACTGATCTGTCGCTTATTCCGGGTTCCGCGCAAACACTTTTGGCCTGGAAAGTGGCCTATGTCGAGCACGTTGACACTAAGAAGTTATCTGAGTGCGCTTGTGAGTGGGGTGTAAAAGTGTATGTTTTGGCAGCCCCAGGTGCTTTTGTTAACCCTACCGTGCCTTTGGCAAAAATCGAGGGTTCGCTAAACGACGAGCAGCGTCGCGCTTTGCAGGATGCGTTTTTTTTGGCCGGCGAGCGCTCATTTGATCAGGATCCGCGCTATGGCATGTGTGTATTGGCGGAAATTGCTTCGCGCGCACTGTCTCCTGCTGTAAATGATCCGGGTACCGCTATAGATGTGCTTAGTCGTTCCGTGCGTATCTTGTCTTACTGGACATCTTATAAGCAGGAAAACAGCAACAAAGAGTCGTCGGGAAATGGAAAAGGGCCTGCGCCCAAATGCGAGAACGTCTGGATTGCGCCACTTGATCCACATGATGTGTTTAACGATTTTTTTACGCCCATTGCGCGAGACGGAGCCAGCCTGATTGAAGTTCAGGTACGGCTTCAAAAAGTGTTGCGCAATTTGGCCGACCTGCAGCCGCATACTTTAAAAGACGCTGCGCGCCATCACGCCAGTTTGGCATTGGCACGCGCACAACAGTCGTTAAGCCTTGAGGAAGATCGTAAAAGCCTGACCGATCTGTCACACCGCCTTTTTGAGCAAAATTAAAACCAATTATTTATTTGCATGCCATCAGTAGAACCTGAGTCGCCATTAAAGAAACTTCGCTCCTCGTTGCGTCGTCGAGTACGGCATCTGAATCGGTTTTCACGCCGTTCCTTGCAGTTTTCGCTGGTGCTGGTTGGGGCGGGGCTTGTTTCTTTTGTCTCTATCGGGTTTGCTCATTTGGTTGACTGGGGCATTGAACTGAATCAGCATTGGGTGGCGTTGGCGCCATGGGCTGTGTGGGTTGTTATTCCCTGTAGTTTGGCCGCGCTCTGTTGGGTTACGCGCCGTTTCGCGCCTTTCTCGGCGGGCAGTGGTATTCCGCAGGTCATTGCCGCCATGTCTTTGCCTGCCGATTCCGGGCGTCACCGTTTGGTTTCGCTTGCCCAGGCTTTATGGAAAATTCCCTTAACGTTTCTGGCCCTAATTGCCGGGGCCTCAGTGGGGCGCGAGGGGCCTTCGGTTCAGGTGGGCGCTGCACTGATGCTGGCCTGGGGGAAATGTTGCAGGGTGCTGGGTGTTCCCCTCATTCATGTACAAACATCTGAACTAATTGCTACGGGGGCAGCAGGTGGGTTGGCCGCGGCATTCAATGCGCCTTTGGCCGGCGTTATTTTTGCCATTGAAGAGTTGGGGCGCGGTGTTTCGTTTAAATGGCAAAGAATGGTCTTGCTGGGGGTGCTTGCCAGCGGGTTTATTGTCGTAGCTCTAATGGGAAATAACCCCTACTTTGGCATGTTCGATACGCAGGCACCGCATAAGCATTTGATGTGGGGAGTGGTTTTGGCCGGTATTGGTTGCGGTGTGGCAGCAGGTGTTTTTTCCCGATTACTGGCAAAAGGCGTCGCAGCCTTTGCGCCTTCACGTTTTCGTGGCTGGATAAGGCGGCACCCAGTGCAAATGGCCTTTTTACTGGGCCTGGTATTAGCAGCTTTAGGCACGGCCACTCATCACACTGTGTACGGAACAGGATATGGCATAGCCGCTAACGCTTTGTCGGGCGATGCGCAGGTTGAGGCCGGGTTTGGTATTAGCAAACTGTTTGCAACGGTTGTTACTTATTGGTCGGGTATTCCGGGGGGTATTTTTACGCCTGCCTTAACAACAGGGGCTGGGCTGGGGGCTGAATTGGCCCACATTTTTGCCGGGTTCTCCGACCCGCAGGTGCTGGCCTTGCTAGGTATGGCGGCTTTTTTGGCCGGCGCCACGCAGGCGCCACTTACCGCAAGCGTAATTACTATGGAAATGACCGGCAGCCAGCCCATGTTGTTTTGGTTATTGCTGGCCTCTTTGCTGGCCTCGGTTGTGTCACGGCAAATTACACCGCAGCCCTTCTACCATTACGCCGCCGGGAAATTTCGCCAGGCAATTCGCGAGCAAGATCGCCGGCGGGCTACGCAGACCTAGTTTTGTGGGCTGTGTGTCCAGCGTTGATACAGCTTCTGTGCCAGCGTATCCAGCATGAACCCTAATGCGCCAATAAGGACTATAACGGCCATCAGTTCGGAATAAGCCAGGCGGTCTCGGGTATCTAGAATGAAGTAGCCCAAACCAGAGCTGACCCCCAGCATTTCACAGGGCACCAACACAATCCAGATAATGCCAATTGCCAGGCGAGCGCCCGTTAGAATATGCCCCAAAATACCCGGCAGAATAATGCGCGAAAGCAGTTCCCAACGGGTAGCGCTTAGGCTTTTAGCCAGCATCAGCCATTTTTTGTCTAGTTGTTTTACGCCTGCAGCGGTATTTAGAATAATAGGCCATACCGCGGCGAAGGTTAACAGGAAATAAATGGGGGCATCGCCAATACCAAATATCATCACGGCAATAGGCATCCACGACAACGGTGAGATCATGCGTAAAAACTGGAATGCGCTACTGGTGCTGTTCTCCAAAGTGCGTGAACTGCCAATGGCCAAGCCAACCGGAACCCCAATTACCAAAGCCAGCACCAAGCCAACCAATACGCGTTTTAAACTGGTAAGGGTATGCGTGGTTAACTGGTTATCAGCCAGCAGGCTGAACAGGTTTTGAAAGGTTTCTTCGGGCCCAAGCAAACCGGCCAGCCCAATATCTCGCTGTAACCATTGGGTGCCTAACGACCATAGCCCAATCAGTACCAGCAGCCCGGCAAGGCTTAGCAAGGTGCGTTTTCCTGGAACAGAAAAGGAAAGGGCTTTTAGCATGAGAACTCCTGATTAAACCGTAATTATTTCCTGGCGCTCATAATTTGCCTGCAAGCCGAATGTTGGTAAGCCGCCAATTGATTCAATTGCCTTACGCGCAAAGCGGTCGTCGACCAAATCTTGCGCTACAAAGGCTGGGTCAAGTTGCGCCAGGAAATCGTTTCGCCCTGAAACCAGCGTATCTTTTAATCGACGTACCAATTCCTCGGTGTAGCTAGGGAAAGGGTAGGGCTGGAAATCAATGCGCTTTTCTTCCCACTCTTTATTCACAATGGCGCCATCGCTTTCGTACATGGCGCGATCCATTTTGGCCGGTACCAGCACTTGCGCCAGTGTGTCGTATGCGTGCGGTGTGTAGCGCTGGTCGTGCTCTTTCGACAATATACGGGCTGTCTCTTCGCGGTTTTCCTGTATCCACGCTTGCGCCTGAACAATGCCGTTTACTACCGCTTGAGACCATTCAGGCCGGTTTGTTGTGTCCTCTTCATGCATTAATACAACGCAGCATGCATGGTCTTTCCATACATCGCCCGTGAAACGCAGAATTTTCCCCACCTTCAGTTGCTCGGCAGCGGCATTGAAGGGCTCGGCAACGATATAACCCGAGATGCGGCGGTTGGCCAAGGCGGGCAACATATCGGAGGGAGCCATAACTACCAGTTTGACTTGCTTGGGGCCGGGTTCGCCATCAGCTATTGATTCCAGACCTTTACTTTTCAGCAAGTGCTGCAATACGACGTTATGAATTGAGTACCAGAATGGAATAGCAACTGTTGTGCCGCCCAGATCAGATATGTCGTTGATATTAGGTTGAACGGTTAAGCCGGAACCCGACATGTGGTTCCAGGCCACTACTTTGGCTTTCGATTGGCTGCCGTAGCGTGCCCAGATTG
>NZLH01000040.1 GCA_002694155.1 Pusillimonas sp.
CATAAAACGCATATATATTACTATCATTAGTTGTTGATACATATTCATAAAAAGTATAATATTCTACCAGTGATTTATCTTCATTAAGTGCTATAGATAATACTATAGATGAAATAATTTTAAAAGACTTATATTCAGGTACTAAATTATTAGGAGCAAGTTTAAACGTGGGAAATAGTTCAACTACTAGCGATTCTACAGTTGGAACCGGAGGTTACGGTGGTAGTAGTTATTAATATTGAATTATTTTACTTACCTTTTAAATACATATAAGGAAATTGATATATAATTTTCATTATAAATATTAATAAATGTCTTTATCACCTACATATTACAATTTAAGTGCTTTTTCACCTATATACTTTAAAGATGTAGATGATAAGATTGAATTCATAAAAGAAGATAAATTCACTTCTCAAGGTTTAAATTTATTAACATATAATATTAATAAAAGTGCAAATGATAGCTTTATAAAGAATTATTCAGTTAATAATTTAGTAACTGATAAAAATTCTAATGATTTATTTAGTTTATCTAAAAAAATAAGTAAACAAGATCTCAATACAAAATTAATTTTTAAAAGTACACAAAATTCAATTAGCGGTGGTTTTTTTGCTAACGTTCAAAATAATAAAACTGATAAAGATTCATTTTTACTATTTAGTATAGATACATCCGAACTATCTGATAGATTCAATTTTAGCGATAAATTTTTAGTTGATTTTTTAGATAATGATTATTGTACAGTTTCATATATAGACGGAAAAGTTCCTAAGTTTTTATATGATAGGAATACAGAAAATTTAGTTTTTAAATTTTTAAATACTCAACAAATTACTCTAACTTCAAATTATTATTTTAATTATTTTTATGATCAAGATAGAAATACTTTAAGACTTTTCAAAGACAATAAAGTAGTAACTACTATAAAAACTCCAGTTACTGCAAATGTTCAAGCTATAAGTACTAATGAAGGTGGTGAAAGTGTATTTATCCAAGAAGTTCTTACACAGATAGTTGATTCAGTAGGATTAAGTGGTTTAACAGAAAACAATATAACTAATGGTACTATTAAAGTAGACGATAAAATTAATTTATTGAACAATAATAGTATAGATCAATTTGCTTTTTATGATTACAATAATAATTATAGCCTTTCTAATGATACTATTAGTGGTATTAAATATGATTTTTTAACCTATTATACATATTCTGATATTATAAGTGCAGAAAAATCATATGCTAATTTAAATTTCTTTAATTTAAAAAATCATATTTCAGAAAATAATATAGTTTATAGCGCCCCAACTGAAAATAAAGATACTAATTTAGAATATAGGGGTAGGGAATATCAAAATTTTACCAATCAAAAGAGTAAAGAAAAAGATTTTGATAATATATCTTTAAATTATACATTTTTTGAAAAAGAATACAAAATAGGTTCAAAAGATTATACAGTTTTTACTTTACCTGACCGTATATTCCCTTATAAAAAAATTAATATAAATGATACTGATCTAGCAGATAATGGATCATTTGCAGCGTCTAATCCATATTTTAGTGATAAAGTTTTTAAGCTAACTGATAAAAATAGAAATAATTTACAAGATAATTTTATTGATAATGAACAAATTTTAGTACTTGAAAATGATGTAAGTTTGTTTATGTTACAAAGCGGTGATTTATTCGGATTCGAAAGTTTAAATGATGAACAAGAAAATGATATATTTGGAGATTATTTATGTACTTGGTTAAAAGGAGATGGTACTGAAAGGGGTATATGGTTTGATAGATATTATCTACCAAAAGGAAATTCTTATACTGTACCAGTTTCTGGTGAGTTAAATATATATGAAAATTCTTCTCAAGCTGCTGCTTATTTTGAAGCAAATGATACAACATCAGTTTATTATGATTTAAAAAGTAATTTAACTTTTGAGCCTAGCGGTTCATATTTATATCAGCGTATAAATAAAAAGCAAATTGATACTTATATTGATTCCCAAAAAGATAGTTTATTAAAAGATACTTATACAATACAAACATCGTCAGTACAACTACAAAATCAAGAAGTTGTTAATTTAAATAATACTAAAGGTTTTGATAAATTAGATATTGAAGCTATACCTAATAGAGATTTCAATATAGGTTTTGAGTTAGAACTTGATGCTTTATCTTCTTTCAATTCATTTCAATTACTAGGTAATTTATATGAAGATGGGTTTACTTTTAAAAATAATTATTTCTTTACCCCTTTTATTTTTATTCCTCAAGGTAATGAATTATACATATATGATAACAATTTAAAACTCCTTAGAGTTAACAAGTATGATACAACTGAAAATATTGTTGATGTTTTATATTTAGAACAAAATAATAATATAGTTTTAATTTGCGATAATAAATTAATTAAAACTAATTTTTATGGTGAAACATTAAATGAAAGATATCCTGGTGATGGTGGTGTTAATAGTGATCTATTAATTGAAATTATTAAGTCTTATCAAAGTAAAACTTTTTATGGTTATAATAATGTTTTTATAATTACTAATCAATATCATACACAAAATAAGATAATTAATTTAGATTTAAATAACCTTATACCTACTGAAAATGTATCTTTACAAACACAGTGGAAAAATGACTCTTTATCTGCATCTATTAAAAGTATAGTTCCTAGTTTAACCGGAAGTTACAGATATTTGATAGGTACCGAACCAAATAAATTAAATGATCAAATTGCATGTTCATTAGATGTAGAAGATAGATTTATAGCTAAACAACTTATACCGGGAATTGCCTTTTTAAATACTGATTTAGAACAAGAACTAAGTGGTGGTATAATAGCCGGTCAATCATTTGATGCTTCTTACTATTCAGTCATTAGAGCAGCTACTGCAGATTTTGATACATTTAATAATCAATTTTTACAATTTTTTGATTTTATACAAGATGGAAGATCTAGAGTTATTTTTGATAATTTAGCTTTACCTCAAAAAGAAGACCCAATATTGGATAGTATTAATAGTAAAATTTATGATATTAATTCAGTAAAAGATAGGTTATTTGTCCAATATGTAAACATATCTGCATCGCAAGGGTTTGTTCAAGAATTTACACCTGAAAGATTTAAATTATCAGCTTATAAACTTAGTGAAACAGTAAATACTGGTTATAAAGTTGACTTTATAGAAGAAAATAAAGTATTAAAAATAATGTCTTTTGCAAGAGATTTATCTTCAAACATAGTAGTGGATAAAATAAATGCAACTACTGGTGTTTTAGAAGATACTAAAACTCTTATATTAACGGGTAATAACACGGAAAAACGTGATGTATATGTAGTAAACGAAAAAATATTACTTTCCGAATTAGGCACAAATCCTCTTACATCAAAATATATTGATGGAATATATAAGTATAGAAGATTTGAATCAAAAGATTATACTGAATTATTAAGACCAGGTGAGCTTAATAAATTTGAGAGTTTATCGGGTTTAAGTTCAAGATTTGATACTTTGTCAGGTAATTATAATAACTTTACCCCTATTAATTATTATGCTTTAGATCAAAAATATAATAATATTAGAGATCAATTTACTTTTAAACTTAATCTTAATACTTTAATTGATATTGAATATTTAACCACACATTGGAATACTGCAGGCCCTCCAATATCAGCAACTGGATTTGCTCAATTTACTTGGAGTAATCCAGCAGCATCTTTAAGTGGTTGGGATGGTGAGATTTTACCGGTGAGTTCAGAAGATCAAGCAAATATTGAAATAATTTTTACTGTGCCTAATATTTCAATTAATAATTATTTTAACATAGACTTAGATTTGAATGCAGGGAAAATACAGCTTTATAATAATGGTACTATAATTGGAAGTGTAACTTTTAATCCTAATTTGATACCTATTGAAAGAATTATTTATCCTGAATTATTTATTAATACCCAAAATATACGCAATACCCCAATTGATAATATAGTTAAAGATATTTCATATAATAGTTCTGGAGGTACATTAAAGAATTTAAAAATTCANAATAAATCTTTAAATTATAGTTTAATAAATTATTTAGAATTACAAACTAAAAATATTGATCCATTATACTTTAGAGTACCNGGCGGTACTAGAAATAGTAATGAAGAAATTGATACATTATTTACTTTTAATATACCAGGTAATACTAGTAATTTTATTAAAGTTAACATNAAAGATATTGATATAAATAATGATATTAAGCAAAAATTAATAGATTATTTACAAAATTCGGTAGAAATTGTTACNCCATCGCAACAAAAATTAATTTATAATATAGACTAAAATATGGCAAACGAAATTACAACAGATTTCTATATAGGAAAAGATTTAGAAAATACTTCAAGTGAAGAATATAAGTCAATAACTACATCTAAAAAAATATCATATTCAGAAGGAAACGATTTTACATTTGATGGTTCAAATTATATAGGGTATTATAATTATGATGGTGAAAATTTTTATAAAGGAAAAAAATTACAAAATGATATATTAACAATTAATGAAAGTGCATATACTGATATTTATAAATCTAAAAAATTCTTTGATAGAACTATTTTTACAGTTTTAGAAACATCATATACTTTAGATGATATATTGTTTAAACCAAATGAAATTATTAACAAAAATTCTATTAATTTCAAACTAAATTTAATGTATGAAAATTTTATGGATCTAGTTAGATTTACCAACATAAATGATCCTTTGATACCGTCAGATTTTAAATCATATGCAGTTTTATCTGCTACTGAAAATGGTACTCAATGGCAATGGATATCTGCAAGTGTTAGATTTATTTCAGGGGGTAGTGGTGGTACTTCTTTTCAAGATAATTCTGGTTTACAACCATTATCAACTTATAATCATCAATTTGATGATGTTGAAAACATTAATATTGAAACTATTAGAAGTAGAAAAGTTTCAGATGAATATACTTTATTTTTAACAACGAGTTCATTTTTGTATGCATTTCAGTTAGATGATAATGATACTAAATTTGATTTTGTATTGAGTGCTAATGGNGTGGGAATTGATAATCAAATAAATTTTGGAAACATTACATCAATTGCAGCTGATAAAGAAAATGATATATTATATATAAATGATAGAGGTAGAAACCAAGTTTATAAAACTGACGCTAAAACTGTCGTTAATAAAGATCGTACCGGTATACGAAAAATGAAACTAATTGAAACTATTGGAGGTAAAGGTAATGATGTAACCAACTTTAAAGACAATTTTTATATTGAATATGGTAATAAAAATATTTTTGTTTATGATGAAATAGAAAAATCTATTAAAAAGTTTAGTGATAAATTTATATTTAAAATAAAATATTCAAATGAAAAATTATTCAAAGAAAAAGGTTTTGTCAGTATGACATATAATAATACCTTTGATTTATTATATATTCTATTAAGTGATTATACAGTATTGGTAATAAATGCTAATAATTTTGTTGAAGTTGATAGATATGGGTTAACTAGTAATCCTTTTGAATTTAATATACCACTTATAAATTTATTTGAAAAGCCTCAAAAAATAGTATTTTCAGAAAACGATAGCAATACTTATTATTTACAAACTACTAAAAATGTATATAAATATTTTGTAAATACTCAGAAAAAAAATATTGAAAGATTTACTATTGAATTAGAATTTGACTCTGTAGCATTATGGAGTACAGTTTTTGCTAAATTTTCTGCCTATGAAGTTGCATGGGACGATTTACCAGATTTTAATAAATTTAAACTAGCTGGTAATGGATTAAAAATTATAGGTAGCGATATAAATCAATCAGATAAAGTTTTACTATTTTCAAATAGAAGAATATTTAGCTTTATTGAAAATAATACTTATATTTCAATGTTAAACACAAGAAGACCTAATTTTTATAAGAAAAGTGAAGTATTTATACAAAATGAATATTTTAATAATATAACATTTAATTCAACTATTTTTAGACATTTGTTTAATTTAAATTTATTAAGTTCAAATTTAAATAAGAAGTTAGTAGCTGAATTTGATACCGTTGTAGTGGATGGATATTTAAGGTTTAAAGAATTTTTAGAATTAAGTTTTGAAGATAAATCTTCTTTAGAATTTGAAGATCAAAAACAATTTTTTCTCGGAGTTAATGAAACTTTAACTGGAAATACTTTGAATAGAATAATAACTAATATTTTTAATTATCAAAATAAAATAATACAAGCCATAAAAACGCTGAGGATTGGTCANAGAATACCTGATCTAAAGACAGTACTTTTAGATAAATAATTATATGTCAACAGAAATTTCAGGATTAGCAGGTGAAATAATAGCGTTTACATACCCTTCAATTATTAAAGTTGCTGATAATCAGTTAATTCCGACAGTTGAAGGGGGTAATAGAAACACTATAGCTATTTATAAAAATTGTAATAGAGGTGATGCCGGTCCTAGTGCGTTAGCGAGATTAACTGATGGAAGTGGAAATTTAACTTCATTAGCAATTGGGCAAAAATTAGCAGGAGCTCAGATATTTGGACCAACTATTATTGAGGGGGATAGACAAGGCGGATGCGACGATATGCTTTTAGATGTGGTNAATGGNGGNGTTCGTATAGAAGATAATNTATGTGTAANGANTNNTGGCCCNGGAGCTGATACCAATTTTATACATGGAAAAACTTGTATGGATAATGTATGCGTTAGTAATGATTTATTAGTTACAAATAATGCAACGGTAAGTGGTACTTTTAAGGTTGAAGATAATATTGTTCAAACTGATGGTAGTTGTTCAGTAACTTTCAATGGTGATTTATTTGTTGGCGATGATCCATCGGGTAGATGTTTCAGTGTTAATAGTACTTCAGGATTACTATATTCTCAAGGAGCTGCTAATTTTGGTAATAGTTGTTCTACAAGTACTATTACTTTAACTAATAAAGGAGTATTGCAAAATTGTGGTGTTATTAGAGGTGATGCTGATATTATAGCTTTTTACTCATCAGATAAAAGACTTAAAGATAATATAACTAAAATTAATGACACAAATAGTATTATTAATGGTTTAACTGGTTATAAATTTGAATGGAAAGAAAATGCAGATAGGCAAGGGGTAGATATGGGAGTAATAGCCCAAGATGTTAAAGAAGTTTTACCTGAAATAGTTCATGAAAGAAAAGACGGTTATTTAGCAATTGATTATGTTAAACTTATACCA
>NZLH01000041.1 GCA_002694155.1 Pusillimonas sp.
TTGCGTTCTTCATTAGCTGCTTCCTTCCTCTTGTTCCAAGCACCCTCGGTGCCACTCCCACAAGTGTTCGCGCGCCTGCGCGCGCTTTTGTTCCAGGCGGTAGCGATCGAGGTCTCGCTGCGTCCACGGCCCATCGTGGCGGCGCTCCATCGCTTCGCGTTCTTCCAAGGTGTCGGCTGGGTTTTGGCGGGTCATCAGTGGAAGCCCAAGGCCACGCCCCAGAGCAGGGCGATGTAGCCAATCACGAAGATCATTATGGCGCCGACCAGTTCACTGAGTAATTTCATCGCGGTGAAACTCCGTCACAACTATGAATATTTCAACATTATACCCAAAAAAAGGGGGGCTCAGTCCGCCCCCATCCACTCACCTTGTAGGTCTCTAACGTCGGCTTCTTGCAGCGTGCTGTAGCGGGTCACGCCGTTGAAGCGTTGGTAATTAGCGAGATAGTTGGCTTTGAGCCGGGCAAAAATTTCTGCCGTGGCATCGTCAACTGCGCCGACTTCCCCGCGCTTTTCAGCCAGAAAATGCACATCCTCGCCACACTCAAACATGGCAGTATTTGCCTCGAAATCTTCCCGGGCGATGATTTGGTGCAACCGCCGCCCTGGCCAGTACCCGCTGGCGATTTGGCGAACAATTTGCAATTTGTGCAGAGCTACCTGCGGGAAGCATTGCACCACAGTCCATTCACCGATCTGCTCCGGCTTGCAGACCACGCGATTCGGGTCAATTTCAATTCCGAAGTGATTGTAAATCGCGCGAGCTGGGCAACCGCCCCATTTTGCTATGGCTGCGTCAACAATCTCGTCGGCGTATTCTGCGCCTGGGTGTGATGTCACAGTCACCCAATCATTGACATCGTCCGATGCATACGGCTGCACCGCTGCGAGCACTTGCTCTATCGCCGCTACTGCGGGTTTCAATTCTGATGGGATGTAACTGAGGATCGCAGATCGAGGCGCAAAAAATCCCGGCCCAGCCCGCTCTTCGCCTGTGCTTGTGCAGTAGTCCAAGATCGCACTCGTCAGATAGCCACCTTGGATATGCTTGTGGTTCGCCGCACCTGGCGCATCACCTCTCGGTCGATCAGTTGCCTGACGCTCTCTTTCAGAGTCGTCGGATCCCCGGTTAGCAACCAGTCGGCCGTCACGTCGTAAAAGCGGCACAATTTTAGAAGATTCTCGCAGTGACATCGTTTTCGCATTCCTTCTATATCTGAGTACCCGTTTATCTGCAGCGCGCGGCCTATTTCTCGTTGCGACATATTTCTGAACGTCTGACGAAGAAATACGAGGCGCTGCACAAACTCTTCCTCGTTGAAATCCATCTTTCCTGCTTCCTGTTTGCCGTCGATCTCACAGATTGAGCGCCGCCGGCCAAAGAGTCAATAATCGCTGATTTAGCTATTGGCAATCAATAAATCACTAAATGTTGAAATATTCATTGCCAGGCTGATCAACATATCGTATCGCTATGGCCATGACATACAGGATGTTGACCTCAGCTTTCGGCGGCCGATCGTACATCGCGCACTGCCTCGGCATCAGCGATCAGGCGGTATCGATATGGTCGTCCAAGGGGCTGCCGCGATTATACGCGAGCCGCTACGCGCTCATTCAACTTGTGAAAAACAGCGACCTCGACGAGGGCCTCAAGTCCGACCTGTTGGCCTACGTCATGGACCCAGACAACTGATCGCCCGCGTGAGCGTTATCACGCGCCTCCCAGGCCGTGGCCGCCTTGTCTCCCCCGTGGGCAAGGCGGCCTTTTTTTAAGGGTAGGGGGGATGTTTGATGCCCAATAAATCAAAACAGAAAGGCGATCGTGACGAGCTGTCGCTCGTACACACCGCGATTGAGCAGGGCCTCGAGGCCAGGCGGGTGCCGCTGTCGGGCGCCGCCGAGGGTTTCAAGGGCGACGTTCTGATCACAGACGCTCGGGGCAAGATGTGGACGGTCGAGTGCAAGGTCCGCAGCCGCGGGTTCTCGCGTCTGTATGACTGGATGCCCGAGTATATCGACGCGCTGACCGTGCGCGCCGATCGGAAGCAGCGCCTGGTTGTTCTCAGGGAAGACACCTTTTTTGAGCTGATCGGCGGCCATGACCGGGATGCTTAGGGTGCTTGATCTTTTCAGCGGCATCGGCGGCATATCGCTCGGCCTTGAAATGACCGGCGGCTTTGAGACGGTCGCCTTCTGTGAACGCGATCCCTATTGCAAGTCAATTCTACGCCAGCATTGGCCTACCACGCCGATCTATGGCGACGTAAAGGAGCTGCATTTTGACCAGCCAGTTGACCTTGTTTCCGGAGGATATCCTTGCCAGCCGTATAGTCAGGCCGGGCAGCGCCGCGGCGATCAAGATGACCGCGCGCTCTGGCCAGAAATGGCTCGCATCATCGACGAAACGCGGCCCGATTGGGTGCTTGCAGAAAATGTTGCTGGTCACGTTAACCTGGGGCTCGACGAGGTGCTTTCTGACCTGGAAGCCCGCAACTACACCTGGGGGGCGTACATTATACCGGCTGCAGCCGTCGATGCCTGGCATCGACGAGACCGAGTCTGGATTCTTGCACACTCCGACCGCAAAAGGGAACCAGATGGCGCCGTCGATGAGAAGCCGCGATCCAGGGTCTTGGATGTGGCCAACGCCGGCGGCAAGGGACACGCACCACACGATTTCCAAAAATTTTCCAAACGGCTTCAACACAATGCTGGTGAACGAAGTTCACAAAATGTACGGCCAAGGCTCTGGAAAACTGAACCCCGTGTGGGTCGAGTGGCTCATGGGATTCCCGCCCGCTTGGACAGAATTAAAGCGTTAGGCAATTCCGTGGTGCCGCAGGTGGTGGCGCAAATCGGCCGTGCGATTTTAGAGGCCCATTATGGAGATGCTTGAAGCCGCCTTGGCATGGTGCCGCGCTGGGTTTTCTGTCGTGCCGGTGAATGCCGACAAAATTCCGACGGTGACTTGGAAAGAGCAAATGACGACGGCCTGGTCAGAAGATCAGATCGTCTCGCATTGGTCGCGCCGGCCAGAAGACAACATCGCTGTCATTCCCGGTTACAATCAATTCGCGGTTATCGATCCCGACACCTACAAAGCCGGCGGCGCAGAGGCGCTGAGCGAATTGATCCTGGAAACCGGCCTTGATCGACAGAGCGCGCCGCGGGTCAGGACGCCCCGCGGTGGCGAACATCTGTGGTTCAAGGTCTGCCAGAATGTAAAGTCGGGGCCAATCAACGACACAATCGACATCAAGAGCGGGCAGGGCTATGTCGTCGTTCCGCCGAGCAAGGGCGCAGCGGGCGCTTATGTCTGGGAAACCGAGTCCGTCATCGACACAGATGACATTCCCGATCTGCCTCCGGCCGTCGTAGAGATGGCGATGCTCGGCGCAAAAATGCCGAGCAACAACCATCAAAACGGCGAAACCGTGTCGCTCGGAAAGGCCAAGGATGGCCGCGAAGTCATTATGCGTAGAGCGATTTGGTATGCTGGCCACGAAATGCTCAAACGTGGCCTGGACCTCTCCGATCATCAAAAATGGTTTGAGATAGCGTGGCTTCGCTTCGATAACGTAGCCAAGGGACGAGGCGGTAAAAGTCTGGAGGATGATCACCCGCCGAGCGAAATGTTACGGCGAATCAGGAACACCGACTTGGATCGGCTGCGGCGATCATACGCTGAGCGTCAGGAAACTGAAACGGCAATCCCTAATCGCGAACCGGCGCTCATACAGATTGAGCCTTGGACCGCCAGCGACAACGTCGACGGCAACGCGCATGATTTCGTCGAGGGGCTGCTCACCGATCGGGGGATCTCGCTCTGGTACGGGCCGAGCAACACCGGCAAGACCTTCATGGTGTTTTCCCTCGCCGCGCACGTTGCAATGGGGCGCCAATGGTTTGGGCGAGAGGTCGACCAAGGCCGGGCGGTCTACGTCGCCGCCGAGGGCGTCGCCGGCATTAGGCAACGCCGCATGGCGTTGAAGCGCCACCTGGGTGCCGCGGCTAACGATATACCGCTCGATGTCGTCACCACCGGCATCAGCTTTTTAGACCCGGCCGGCGAGATCAAAGCGCTGGTGAAGGCGATCGGCGACGCGCGCCTGGTAGTCATCGACACCCTGGCAGCAGTCACCGCCGGCGGCGACGAAAACACCAGCCAGGTGATGTCGGCGGTGATTGACTGTGCCAAGCAGATCATCGCCGGCTGCGGCGCCCATGTGTTGATCGTTCACCATCAGGCGAAGGGCAATGATCAGGCGCGGGGTCACAGCTCACTGCGGGCGGGTGTAGACACTGAGATTCATGTGACGTCGTCGATGCCAGGGTTTGGCAAGTGCAAGGTGACTAAGCAACGCGACTTAGAGCTATCACCGGCAGTTGGCTTCCAACTGGAGCCCGTCACGCTCGGTGTAAACAGACGCGGCCGCCAGGTCACAAGTTGCGTCGCGAAGCCGACCGAGCTGCACGATGAGATGGTGGAGCTGAGCCGCGATGAATTTGTTTTGAAGACAATCGTCGACAACATCACTGGCGGTCGGGATCCGCGGCCAATCACGATCAATCACTCAGGCGGCCCAGTGCGGTGCCGGGATCACATCCCGCGGCACGAATTAGTGGCCCATTTTGAGCGTCACGCCATCAATGCAACACGGTCAGAAAAGTCGATCAGGAATGCCTTCAGCAAGGCGTGGGTCGGTCTGTCCCACAAATTTGGGACAAAAAATGGGACGGCGGAAGGACAGATGCAACTTTCGTTAGATAGCAACAACTTAGGCATCCTGTGAGGGCATTGCCAGCGTCCCATCCCAAATCCCACACCCTTTAGGGGTGGGATGGGTGGGACAGGCTGCCGAGGGAGAGTTTGATGGGTAAAGCGAAGAAGGCCTTGGCCGCGATAGATGAGCCGCCGGCTGATCCAAAAGCTGAGGCGGTGCGGCAGACCGATATGGCGGTTCGTGAAATAGAGCTGCGTTATGGACCTGGCCGATTGTTGGCGGCGTGTCCTGATCTGGCGCTGGCTGAAAAGATGCGCCGCCAGATGCAGCTATACAACGACGCCGTCTATGGCGGCAGCGCGGCAGACACGCAGGTGCAGGCACAAGGCCTGATCAAAGGCTACCAGGCGCTCGAACGTGCGTTTCTGCAGGCAGGCGGTCAGCCGCTGGACCATAGCGCGGTGATAGAGACCGAGCTGGACGATGGCGCAGTGCTGGCGATCGTGCCTGACATCACACAGTACAGCCCGAAACCTGGCGAGACACGCGAGGTGTTGGCGATCGGCGCCGGTGCGGTGGCTGAGATGTTCGACAAGCGGACCCGCGAGACGCTGGCGGCAGTCAGCCGGCATTGGCCTGGTGCGCACATAGAGAGCGCTAGGCGGAAACCGCTGGAAGATGAGATCCCTTTTTGAGGAGCGCGTTGTGAACACTGAACGAGGCACCGTGGAGCGGTGGCAGCACAGTAAGGCTGAGATCCGTTCGATCGAGATGGGGGCCGGCAAGGCGACCACTGAGGTGATCGCCGATCGGTGGCCGACGGTGTTCGACCGCCTGCGCGACCAGGGGCAGATCGATGACCGGCAGCACGACAGCGCGATATGGCTGGCGACGTTGCGGGTGGCGGCAGGGCTGGAGCCTCGGCAGACCAGCAGCTACTCGCCACTGGGTCACGGCGGTGAGGACATCAGCGACGACCAGGCTGAGCGACGGGCGCTGTTCAACAAGGTTGTCAGAGCGCTTGGGAGCGACGCACAGCCGGTGCTGGACGCGATCGAAGGACAATATGCCCCAAAAGATTTGAGCGCCGTGCAGCAGGGGCTGACGGCGCTCACAATATTTTTGAAGGCGTGACGGTGGAAAATTTAGTCGTCGGTTTTTTCCTTTAGAGCCACGCTTATACGGTGGGCCACTTCAAACTTTGGTCGCTACCAAAGTTGCGCTGCATCCGAAAAACCAGTCGCCATATTCAATATTATCTGCACCCAGTACTTTTGGCGAACTGAGTCTGTAGCGCCCACCCTCGTCAATCTCGCTCAGAAAATATTCAACGGCGAAAGTCACTTCAGCGTCAGGCAACTCGGCCACGCAATCGCCCGACTCCGCGAGTTGCTCCACTTCATGGCTCAAGCTTTCATAGCAAAAGGTCGCCCTCTTCTCGCCAATTTCGACTTTCAAATAGCGTCGCCCGTATTTATCAAAGATGCTCGTTACATGGATTTCCATAGCTTCAATCCTTCAATCTTTTTTCTTTATCACGAGTTCAAGACCGAGCAGCCGGCGATAGGCGGCAGCGGGGTTCGGCTTTAACACATCGTCAAGAGTTTCGGGTAACTCTGGCGTAAGTTCCACAAGCAGCTCCTCTAGCAAAAATTGGAGCCGCGACAGCGTCAGCGCGTTGTCGGCGTCGGCGTGGCCCGCGATAGAGTAATGCCCGTTGTCAATGTTTACTTCATGCCTCATTGGTCTAATCCTTCTCAGTCGCAGAGTTGATATCTGTTTCATATTTATATCAACACATGACAACCAATTCCACAAATTAATGACACAGAAGGGCATTTATATGTAATGTGTGTCAATCTCACAGATGGCGAAAACACATGGACACCTTGATCCAAAAATTGCGACGAACAGGCATCACTCAAGCTGAGTTAGCTAGTCGTATCGGCGTAACTCACCGCACGGTGCATCACGGGCTAAAAAACGAATTGAAGCAATACGCGGCACTGGTCAGCCTACTGGAATTGTTGAGCCTTGAGGACCGGCGCGCCTGGTTAGATCAAAAGAGGCAGGACACAACATCTTGTTGACGCCGTCTCAAAAATCTATATCTTGGGGGTTGGCGCAGTGTGTCTGCGTTCATTCGTCATTTGTAGCCGCTTACGGTTAACAGCATAAGAAAAGGTCAGTGTCCTGCAAGCCACTGGCTTTTTTTGTTGGGGAAAAATGTCTCGACCACTGAATTATCGTGAGCGCCGATTTGCTGAGCTGTACGCGGTCAGCGGTAACGGTCGCCAGTCATATATCGACGCCGGCTATAGCGAAAACGGCGCACACCAAGGTGCTAGTCGTTTGTTAAGTCGTGACGCGATTTGTGAAGCGATCGAGGCGTTAAAGCCGCCGGCGATCAAGGTTGAGGATTTAATCACGCCAGAATATGTGCTTGAGGGACTGCGCCGCGAGGCCGAGCAGGGCGAGACCAGCGCCTCGAGGGTCGCTGCCTTCCGCGAGCTTGGCCGTGCCTTGGGGATGTTCATCGACAAACAAGCCTCGATCCAGGTCTCTTACGCCGACGAATTAGAGAGCCTGCAGGACGAGATCCAGGCTGCGATCGACGAGAGCCAAGCCAAACGCGCCGTAAACGACTGAAATCATTAGGGCGAGCGCTGCCCTGTATAGGCAGTGATCGGGCGATTTCGGCCCTGGATCGCCCCGCCGCCGGCCCCGATCGCCGCCGCGGCCAGGGGTGAGGGGCGCCGCGGCGCCCCCCCCCTTCGATTTTTTTTGCTGTTGTTGTTATAGAAAAATGGGGGTGCGCGCCGTGGCTCGCGATCTGCTCGACACCGTCGATCTGCAGCCCGACGAGGGGACGGTTGGCGTGGTTGAGGATACGAAAAACGACCGCGTATATGTGATCGAGATCGTGCGCTTCGAAACCTTGGCTGAGGCTGAGCAGTACGCCGGCGAACTGCTGGCGCATCATCACATCGCCGCAAGTCTCGGCACGATCCACTGACCCCCCCCCCTTCAATCTGAAAGGCTCGCATGAGTCCCAAAAACGAAAAAATTAGAAAACAGATCGTCGAGTGGGCGATCGACCCGGTCAAGTTCGTCCGAGAGGTGATGGGCGCGGAACCGGAGCCCTGGCAAGCTGAGGCCATGATGGCTTTGGTGACCAACAGTCGCGTCGCGGTGCGCAGCGGTCACGGCGTCGGAAAGACCACAGCGCTGGCCTGGACAATATTGTGGTGGCTCTGCACCCGGCGCCCCTGCAAGGTCGCGGTCACGGCCAACACGGCGCACCAGCTCAGCGATGTGCTGTGGTCCGAGATTGGCCGCTGGAAAAAGCAGATGCGGGTCCTGTCCAACGAGATCGAGATCAAGTCGGACAAGGTTTTACTGAAAAACGCGCCGGATAGTTTCGCCGCAGGCCGGACGGCGCGCCGAGATCAGCCTGAGGCTCTCCAGGGCTACCATTCAGACCACCTTTTGTTCGTGATCGATGAAGCCTCTGGCGTGCCAGATATCGTCTTCGAGGTGGGGCAGGGCGCGATGTCGACACCCGGCGCAAAGACGATAATGACCGGCAACCCGACCAGGACAACCGGCTATTTTTACGACGCGTTTCACAAGAACGCGGATCGCTGGCACACAATGAAGGTGAGCTGCGAGGACAGCAGCCGCGTGTCGCCAGACTTTATTGAGGATATGGCGCGCCAATATGGCGAGGAGTCGAACGTCTTCGCGATCCGCGTGAAGGGCGAGTTCGCAGAAAGCGACCAAGACACTGTCATCCCGCGCGAGCTGGCCGCGGCGGCGACCAGGCGCGACGTAGACCCGACGGAAGTCGGACCGATGATCTGGGGCCTCGATGTCAGCCGCACTGGCCAGGACAGGACCGCTTTGTGCAAGCGCCGCGGCAACACCGTGTTCGAGGTCATAAGCTGGCGCGACCTGGATCTGATGGAGACGGTCGGCCGGGTCAAGGCGGAATATGACAACGCCCGCTGGGA
>NZLH01000042.1 GCA_002694155.1 Pusillimonas sp.
CCGCAACTGATTTTCTCGCTCACGGACGAATCAACGGGCGACCCTATCGATCTTTCAGGTGGCACAACCACGATTCGCATGTTGTTCCGGGAAGTGGCTGCTGATGACGTGAAAGCCATTATGCCGTGCTATCCAATTGCCGGGTACCGTGATCCGATTACAGGCATCGTTGATAGCTCGGCGCCGTACGACGTAGCAGGCAAGGGCGGGCGCTGCGTCATGAACTGGAGCGAGGACGCGCTCGATACGGCTGGTGAATACGAAGGCGAGGTCGAGGTTTCGTTTGATGCCGGGGAGATTCAAACGGCTTATCAAACACTGCGCTTTACCGTACGTGAGCAGTTCAATGGCTAAAGGGATTCGCGTCACGGTCGAGGGCGCGCCATCGTTAAATGGCGTTGAGGTAGATGACGGCAGAACGCATGTTTATGTCGTTCTTAACAAAAAGCTGTCTCTGGTTGTTGAAGAAAACGGGCAAACAATCGAACTGTTTGCGCGGCATATCGAAATCACTTTCGCCGCCGACCTGGATCCGAACGGGCAAAACCCGATCTTTCACGATTCGACCTTATCCGATGATTCGGGGATTGTTTTTGGTCTGAACGAATCGGACGAGACTTTATCTGCAGATAGCCATTTCACGGATATTCAGGCGCCTGTTACCGACCAGGCCGATAGCGCCGACGAACTGGTGACAAACGTTGAGGCGCCATTATCTGACGCTACCAGCAACACCGATAACGAGATGGGTTTCGGCTTTCAACATTCCGACGCTGAGAGCGCTACGGATTCAGCCGAAGTTGACGTTGAGGCATTGGCAAGCGACCTGGCCGAGTCGGTAGATCAGGTTCACACCAACGTTGAGTCTGGGATAAGCGACACCGCCCAAAGCAGTGATTCCGGTGTTGGGTACATCCAAGACTACATAGACGACTATTTCGAGCCGGATTACATCGGTCGAGAATTTTCCTTTTAGGGGTTAGGCATGGAAATTAAAAACAAAGCCGTCTCAATCGGCACGATTGAGTTAATCATTGATCGTGTCGACGGTTCAACTGAGCGCCACGGTATCAATAATCTGTATACCGATGGTGGACTGGGGCTGTTGGCCGCGCTTGAGGCTGGGGAAGCACCAAACACCATTTCGCACATGGCACTTGGTGAGGGCACGACGGCAGCCGACGGCGCCGATGAGACGCTTGAAAGTGAGATTGCGGGTTCGCGCGTGGCTGTGACTAAATCTGGGACTGGCGCGTCTCGCACCTATACGGCCGTATTTGGCCCTGGTGTCGGCACTGGCGCCGTTACGGAAGCCGGGCTGTTCAATGCTGCCGCTGCCGGGGTCCTGTCAAACCGTGTGGTTTTCTCGGTCAAGAATAAAGAGGCAGGCGAAACCTTCACGATGAACTGGACGCTTACTCACGGTCGCGGGTAATCAGCAATGGCGAACATTTTTCTGCGTAGCGTACTCGGTCGATTGCTTAACAAGACAGAGGGCGATGCCAACTTTACGAGACTCAACAACGAGTTGGCACAGGCCGAAAGCCGATTCTATGGCGACGTTGACCCTTCGACCATCGACGGTGTCACGGTTGGGCCAGGGTTCGAGTGGGCGCACGAGTCGGCAGGGGTAACAAAGCGCAGGAACGCAGCCAATAACGGTTGGGTGGTTGTCGGACCGCTTTTCAGTGAGCTCGCCACCAAGTCATCGGTTGACGCCAAAGTCGACAAAGTCACCGGTAAAGGCCTGTCGACCGAAGATTACACGACCGCTGAACAGACAAAGTTGGCCGGAGTTGAGGAAAACGCAACGGCAAACTCAAGTGACTCATATTTGCTTGATAGGGCCAATCACACAGGGCAGCAAAGCGTTAGCACTTTAAGTGATTTGAGCGCGGCTACCACGCCTTATGACGGCACTGAAACCGGGCTGCCTGGTAATCTTCAAGATGCTGTTGATGCAGCAGCAATTAAATACAGCGTCGAGATACCCACAACCAGCGGCACTCAAATCGATATGTCGGGTATACCTGAAACTGCAAGACGGATAGTAGTTCAGTTTGTGGACGTAAGTCTCACTGGGACGAGTCCAGTGTGCCTTCAGCTAGGTACATCTGCGGGTGTACTTGGTAGTAACTACGCGGAGACCAGTTCCGTGACTAATAACACCACCGTGAGCACGATTTACGTGGCCTTAGGATTCTGTTTTAGTTATCCAATTGCAGCGACCGACGCGAACTCAGGCAAGGTGTTTTTGGACAGATTTGGTGACACTAACATTTGGACTGCGCACGGCGGGACTCGCCAAAACCAAACGAGGATAACAACGGTTGCGGGCCAAGTCCTGCTTCCTGGGGGCTTAGATCGAATAAGACTACGCCCCTACAACGGCACAGACACATTTGACAACGGCTCTATTGTCGTTACTTGGGAGGCGTAATCATGGCTGAAAGAATTACATATAACTTGCAAACCGGCGAAACAAAGACCGAGACTTACACGCCAGAACCTTCCCCACCCGATCCAATACCACTTACTGCTACTCCCGCACAAGGTTTAATGGCCTTGTACCAGCTTAAAGGCATTACCGAAGACGATATCGAATCTGCAATCGCCAGTATCTCTGATCCGGGCAAGCGCTACGCAGCGCAAATTGCTTACCGGAAAACAACGGTATGGGAACGCGGCAGCCAAAGTATGCAGAGCATTGGAGTGTTACTTCAATTGACCGAAAAAGACTTTGACGACCTGTTTGCTTTGGCGCCCACGATAAAACTTTAACAGCCACAAACTTTGAATACAGCCCCTTCGGGGGCTTTTTTTACGTCCACAGAAAAGGGAATCGGCGTGACGAGTCCAGACACCGAAAGAATCATCGAAACCATCAAAGAGGTGGACCGCTCCCGCAGTTCTGTCGAGCAAAAGCGATACGAGGAAACCAAGCGCTCGATTGACCAGATGAAGGACGAGATCAAGGTGCTGATGTCTGGCTTTCCCGATAGTGATCCTGGTTCGCACCGCAGGTACCACGAATCAGTCATTGAGTGGCGAGAAACGCGCAATCGTTTGGTTAAAGAGGCACTTGCCAATGCAGCAAAGGTCGGCGGCGTTGCGGCTGCCGGGTGGGTGGTTTATGCGCTTTGGATAGCGTTCAAAATGGAGTTACACAAATGACGTGGATACCTGACATTAAAAACTGGCGCAAATTTTGGTCGGTAAAGCTGGCGTTTATTGGCGGCGTGATTCTTATTTTGTTTGAGGCAGCCCCACAGTGGATAGGGGTGGCTTGGGGTTATTTGCCTTCGGCCATGACGGACACGATACCCGATGTCTACCTTAAATACGTTGCCCTCGCCCTGATTCCGGCAAGCATGATCGCGCGGGCCATTAAGCAAAAGAAACTGCATAAAGGTGAGAAATGAAGCTGATCGAGTGGTTAACCGCCTTATTGAGCAAGCCTCATGATGGTGACGTTCAGGCGGCACCCAGCCCGCCTCCACCAGGTTCAGCGCCTGACTTTGACCTTGCGTTTGACCGGCTGGTCGGCCACGAGGGAAAGTTTACTGACAACCGCAAAGACCGTGGCAATTGGACAAGTGGGCGCGTCGGGGTAGGGGAACTGAAGGGTACGAAGTTTGGCATTTCGGCCATGTCTTATCCCGATCTGGATATCAAAAACCTGACTCTTGAGCAGGCCAAGGCCATTTACCTTCGTGATTACTGGCTACGTGCCGGCGCTGATGAATATGACGGCGCAATTGGTTATCAGGTATTTGATGCCGCCGTGAATCATGGCATTGAAAACGCAGTACGCATTTTGCAGCGTGCCGTGAAGGTTGCCGACGACGGCGATGTGGGGCCCCTGACGATGCAAGCCGTTAAGAAAATGAGCGTGACCGACGTTCTTTCTCGGTTCAATGCCCAACGCATTCGGTTCTACACCAAGCTTTCAACGTGGTCTGAATTTGGAAAGGGCTGGATGAACCGGGTTGCAGGCAATCTTGACTACGCAGCGGAGGATTCATGACCGAAATCATCACTTCCATTCTGCCGTATGCGGCTGGGCTGGTGGCAATTATCGGCGGCATATTTGGCATTTTCTTTGCCGGCAAGCGCTCGGGCAAATCCGAGGAACGAAATCAGCAAGTCAAAGACCGGTTAGAGGCAACACAAAAAGCAAAGGACATTCAACATGAAACTGAAGCTAAGTCTGACAGCGACCTGCTTAATGCTTTTGACGAGTTGCACAACAACCGTCGGTAACTTTTGCGACATTTACCGGGTTGTGGATATGCCAGGGTCGGAAGCCGCGAAGGTTGAACGCCGGTATCAAGAGCGGATATACGCGAACGAGAAGTATCAGTTTGAGAACTGCAAATGAGAAACGCCATTAAAGCCTTTGTCGGAATGCAACCGCGCGTTGAGCCGCATTTGCTTCCTTTGGGCGCCGCGCAAGATGCGGTTAACACCAGACTGACTTCGGGATCAATCGGTACTTTCGGCGCGCCAGAAGAAGTGACGACACTAGCAAAGGCCGGCACGATCAAGACAATCTACCGGTTCGGCAAAGACATTGATAGTGATACTCAGCATTGGTTTCACTGGACAAACGACACTGACGTAACGCGAGGCCCAATACCCGACGATACGCAGGAGCGCACCTATTTCACCGAAGCCGGACAGCCGCCGAAGGTGACTGACGCCACAATGGCCACCGCTGATGCAGCCATGCCGACCGCCAGCTACTTGCTTGGCATACCTGCCGCAACCAGCCGTGCCGCCGTTACGGTCGATCAAACTGCACCTGATCCCGATGACACCCTGGAGCGGCAACAGTGCTTGTTAGCCTACACCTTCGTTTCGGCCTGGGGCGAAGAAGGCCCACCCAATGAGGTAACGGATCCGTTCGACGCGGCAACCGGTGATACGCTTGATGTGGCAAACCTTGAAGGCCCGCCGACCGGCGCCTACAACATTACCCACAAGCGCCTATATGTCTCGGTTGTGGATAGTCAAGGCGGCGCGGTGTTGCGTTTCTGGAAAGAGATACCGGCCGGGGCGACCACTTACAGCGAAGTCGTTGACTTTACGGAACTTGGCGAGGCCACGCCGGAGAACCCGCTCATTCCTCCACCTGAAACGATGTTCGGGATTATGTCGCACCCGGGCGGGTTCTTGATTGGGTTTGATGGCCAGCAGGTATTCAGATCAGAAACCTACAAGCCTTACGGCTGGCCGTACTTTTCACCGGTTGCTGATGATATTGTTGGCGGCGCTATTCTGGGTTCGGCAACCGTCATTTGCACCAAGGGCGGAACCTACCTTGCCACTCAGGCCGATCCTATTACGTTTACCCCGATTCGCCTTGAGGGCTGGCAGCCGTGTGTATCCAAGCGATCCATTGCCACACTGGAAAATGGCGTCGTGTACGCCTCGCCGGACGGGTTGGTTGGTATTGACCCAAGCGGCAGCTTAAGACTGCTTACAGAGTCGATTCTGACGCGTGATCAATGGCAGTTCTATAAGCCGGAATCCATGCTGGCTGTGGTGCACGACAACCGCATTTTCCTTTTCTACGACAACGGAACGGACAAGGGCGGAATCATACTTGAGATCCTTAGCGAAGGCGGGATACAGATGAACTTGACCAGCGTTCATGCCACGGCCGCCTATGCCGATGGCCGACGCGACACGCTGTTTCTTGTTGTGGAGGATGGGAAGTTGCACAAGTGGGACGGCAACGTCGACGATCTGTCCCTTACCTATACCAGCCGCAAGTTTATTGCAGAGCGCCCGCAGAACGTCGGGGCCGCAATGGTAGTGGCCGACGCTTACCCGGTCACTTTCAAATTTGACGCAACTATACGCGGAGCAACCGACCGCGTTGTTTCCTTCACAAAAACCGTTACCAGTGCTCGGCCTTTCCGAATGCCGGGTAACTACCGGTGTCGTGAGTACCAATTCACGATTACCGGCGCGCACTCCATCACAGAAGTCACGCTCGCCTCCACGCTCGGGAACATCACAGCGGAATAATCATGGCCATATCGAAGAAAACCGGCATTCGCTACGCGGACCTGCCGGCGGTAGAGCGCGCGCAATTTATTGGCAATCCGTCGGCAGCGCGATTCGCTGAACAGGTTCGCTCAATTCTTGAGACGCGGTTTGGCAACTCTGGAGAGAAACTTGACCGCGCTGTTACTTGGGGTGATTTGCTCGAAAATGGGCTTGTAGTGGTGCGTGGCTCAAATGGCAAACCGATCTCGGCGGCGTCAGACGGTGATTTCTTGCCGCCGGGCCAGGCCGAAGAGGATGGGATTCCACCGGCTCCGACTGGGGTAACGGTAACGCCGGGGCTGGCCACGATCATTGTTGAGTGGAACAAGCCATCATTTTCATACTTTGGCTATGCCGAGGTTTGGCGTTCAGCAACCGACAATCTGGCCGAGGCGCTGCAGGTTGGCCAGACGACATCATGGCTGTACGCAGACCCCATCGATCAGAGCGCTACCTACTATTACTGGGTGCGGTTTGTGTCGGTCGGCGGCAAGGCTGGGCCATTTAACGCGGTCGGCGGCGCCCAGGGTTCGACCTCGCTTGATCCGGCGTACTTAATTGATGTGCTTTCGGCGGATGATCCTGGCGCGCTGCTTTATGAGATCACGGAGCCGACAGAAATTAACGGTGTGCCGGTGCCGGCTGGCATTTATATCCGTGATTTGTTCGTTGCCAACGGCTCGATATCCAACGCTAAGATAGGGAACGCGGCAATTGATGACGCCAAAATCGCGAACCTGTCTGCGGCCAAAGTCACGTTTGGCCAAATGCATGGCGACCGGATTCAAGCCAATACGCTCAATGCAGATCGTATTACCACTGACACCCTTGCCGCGCGGCTTGCGATCCTTACAACCGCCTATGTTGATACCGCCAATATTGAAGATGCCGCGATTACCACGGCCAAAATATCAAATGCGGCTATCAACTCGGCAAAGATTGATGTGGCGGCGGTTACCGAGGCAAAGATTGCTGACCTAGCCGTTACCAACGCAAAAATTGCCAATCTCGCGGTTACGGCAGCCAAAATTGCTGATGCCAATATCACCGCCGCCAAAATTGCCGATGCCAATATAACCAATGCAAAGATTGCCAATGCAGCGATTACCTACGCAAAGATAGGCGATGCACAAGTCGATACGTTGAAAATCGCTGGCGAGGCGGTGACGATGCCGAGGGGGGCATCTTACGCAGCCGAAATAGTTTCTTCTTTGACTTACGTAAACGTGATTTCTGTTTATGTTCCTGCGGGTGCTTCTGCAATTTTTGTTTTTGCTGGATGTACTGGGCAAAATAATGGGGACCCAGGAGACCCTGACGACTCGATCCAAATTAGGGTGTTGAGAAATGGGGCTCAAATTGGGCAGTCAGGTAGGGTAGTAGGCCCAGGCGTTGCCGTAACACCCATTATAGGTGTCGTAGATATTTATGGCTCTGCAGCGACCTACACACTGCAAGTCCAGGGCAGGGCGAGCAATTTCTATCTGACGGCGACAGGAATTAAACGATGAAATACGCCATATATGAAACCGCTACGGGCCGTATTCGCCAGATCAACACAACGCCAAATGGCGCTGAAATACAAGCGATCCTTCCGCCTGAATGCTGGTATGAGCAAGTTTCTGATGATGTGTCTGACGCAACACACTACATCGGAGATTCCGGCCCTGTTCCCTTCCTTGAAAAGCCAGCAGACTACTTTGAGTTTGATTGGACGACTAAAGAATGGTTCGACCCTCGTAGCGTTCAAGACGCTCGCGATGCAAAGTGGGTGGAAATAAAGAAGGCCAGAGAGCAAGCCGAGTTTGGCGGCTTTGAGTGGGGTAGTTCTACATTCGACTCCGACCCAATCAGCCAGTCTCGGATTCAGGGAGCAGTTCAATTAGCACAGCTTAACCCTAATTTCTCGATTGACTGGACGCTTGCAGATAACACGACACGTACGCTCGATGCAGCCGACATGATTGCGGTTGGTGTGGCTTTGGGTGTCCATGTAAACGCGACACACGCGCACGGCCGATTACGACGACAGCAGATTAACGACGCAACCACGATTGCAGAAGTTGAACAGATTGAATGGTAACCGCCCATGAGGCGGTTTTTTAATGGGTAACGAAAATGGCAAGAGTTACTGGTGAGCAGCGGCCAGAGTATTTCCGGTTCGCTTCTAAACAACTCAACGAACATTGGGAACACGGACCGCATTGCAAATGTCTAGCCAACTTATCCGATGACGGTTCAATTCTTGGTGTCGTGATCTACGACCAAATTAACGAATTTAACTGTTTGATGCACGTCGCGTCGAACGGAAGCCGCAGATTTGTCACAAAAGAGTTTCTAGCGTGGACCTTCAAGGTTCCATTTGAGCAATGGGGGTTGACGCGCGTAACAGGTCTTGTGGCGGCGAACAACGAACAAGCACTTGCATTTGATCGTGGGCTTGGATTTGTTCAGGAAGGCGTTATACGTCGCGCGTTTGGCGATGTTGATGGGATTCTTTTTGGCATGCTTAAGGAAGATTGCCGATACTTAACCATAAAGGTGAAATAAATGGGTGGAAAATCAAGCGCACCAGCACCAGATCCAGCTATCGGTCGGGCATCGGAAGCTAACGCGGCTATTGCGGCAAGGGCTCAAGACCTTTCCGAACAGAATTGGCAGTGGAATAAGCAGCTTACAGAGCGATATGCGCCAGTTTACGAGCGCATTTTAAATACCGCACTTGATGAGTCAGAAATCAACGCGGGTCGGGCACGGGATCAATGGCAGCAGTATGTTGATGTATTCCAGCCCATTGAAAATCAGATGGCGCAGGAAGCGGTTGACTACGATTCGCCAGAAGAAGCAGCAAGACGTGAGGCGCTGGCAGCCGCCGATGTAGGCCGTCAGTTTGATGTGGCTAGAGATACAACGGCGCGTGAAATGGGTCGTATGGGCGTATCGCCAACATCCAGCATGGGCCGGCAAGCGCTTGTCGATCAGGGCAATGAAGAAGCGCTGGCTAAGGCTGGGTCCGTCACAAAGGCTAGAAACGACACCAAATTACTCGGTATGAGCTTGCGTCAAGATGCAGCCCGGTTCGGACGAAATCAGACCGGTACCGGCTTGGCGGCTTCGGCAGCAGCGCTACAGGGTGGGCAAGCCGCAGGCGGGGTTATGGGCAGCCAAACAGCCCAAGGCAATGCGGCAGGTACAGCACAGGGCTTAATGGGCACAGCAGTTCAAGGCAACAACTCATCAGGGAACTTGGCGTTAAATCAATGGAGAACGCGGGTTCAAGCGCAGCAGCAGGCCGATGCTGGCATGGGAAGTCTGTTTGGAACGATAGGCGGCATCGCAGGGAACCTTGGTGCGGCTTCGATTCTGGCACCTTCCTCAGAAGAAATTAAAGAAAACAAAAAGCCAATCGATGATCAGGAAGCTTTAGACGGCCTGAAAAAAGTGCCTGTCGAAAAGTGGAAATACAAAAAAGGCGTTGCCGATGAAGGCGAGCACGTAGGCCCTTATGCCGAAGATATGAATAAAGAGTTTGGCGACCAGGTGGCCCCAGAAGGCAAAGGACTAGATTTAGTCAGCGTTAGCGGCCAGCACCATGCCGCTATTCGTGCCCTTGGCAAGGAAGTGGACAACATTAAGCAAGAAATTGGCTTGAAGAAAGAGAAAACAAAAGAAGGCGGCAAAGCCAAATCAGGTGTTATGAAAGGTTTGCTTGAGGCTGATTTAGGCGGCGATCTTGTTGGTTTAACTAAAGTTTAAAGGAACGGACATGGCATCAGGTGGATTTGCAGGCGGCCTTGCCCAAGGGTTGCGTAGTGGCTGGGGCATTGGTAACAGCATCCAGGACAACTACTACAGGGCACAAGATCGCAAGGAACAGCGCGAGCTAGAGGAACAAAACAAGCGGATTGCAGAAGCTATTTCCAAAGGCGCAATGGGGCAAGATCAGGCGCTTCCAAAGGTTGAGCTTGACCAGGTTCAAGCAGCGCCTTCGGCAGACCTGAATCAGTCTATTGGGCTGGCCCCGGTTGAACAGACTGCACAACCGGTTGAACAAGTTGCACAACCCGCTCAAACCTTCCCTATCAACGACGACCCATTGGTTTCACAGACTGCTAATCGTCAACCCGCTATGACGGCAGAGCAAGCGCAAGTGCCGCAAAGACAACAAGCGACAGGGCAACCCGCAAACCAAATGGTTAATGAATCAGCGCGGTTTGACCTGCCAAAAATCGAGTCTAGCGGTCGGCCTGTTAACGACATTAGCCGCGCCTTGTCTGGTATTTCTTCCGGCATTGAGGCGGCGTGGAAAGAAAATCGGCCAGACCGTGCGCTTCAACTCATGATCCAGCGCGAGAAGCTGGCGCAGACAAGCCGAGATAAAGCGTATAGCGCGGCCATGAATCAGTTTTCGTTGAGCGGCGACCCAAATGTATTCGTGCCGCTGGTTAACGATTGGCTAAACACGGGCGTTAAGCTCGATGGCATTACCCCGGCAGGTGAAACAAGGAATGGCGTACCGATGTACATGGTCGAGGGTAAAGACCTGACAAACGGGAAACGCTTTAGCCAGCCCTTTAGCCTACCAAAGCTACAAAGCTATATCCAAGGCGTTGCTGACCCTGCTACTCAAAAGGCTTTGGCGGCACAACAAATGGAGCATGCCTATAAAGCGCAAGAAGAACTTTTCAAGAGCAACCTGAAAATACGCGAAGAAAGAGCGAAGCCACGCACGGTAGGAAAAGATCAACGTTTAGTCGATGGTGAAGGGAACATTATCGCGGAAGGCTCGGCGCTTGACTCGCAGAACTTTTACGGAATGAATGAGAGTGATGCGAAAAGGCTAATTGACTCCAACAAAGAGCTATCAAACCAAATATTTAAGCTCAATGGATTAGATAGCAATAATTTCACCGGGCTTGAAGATGATGCGCGCGCTGAAGTATTGCAACAAACCGCGTTAGCGCAACTCATCAACGCAAATAACCCAGGGGCGTCGGTTGAATCTTCTGGGTCCATTGCGCAAATCGCTTATGAAATCCAAAAAGGCACTAAAAATATTCTTGCTGGCCGAGACAAAAACGGCAACGTTGTTTACTTCGCACGCGGCATGAATGGCAACGTATTGATCCCGCCAACTGCCGTGCCTGATGAGTATCGTGCTAAGCATGAAGGGAATAATCCCGCCGACAATGCCGAATCCGTGGAGCGCTAAAAATGCAACCTATCCAAGAAGCTGATAACAAGTTTGCTGATAACGTAAAAGAGCGGCAGAACGTTGCGCGCCAAAATACCAAGTCAGCGCAAGTGACGCATAACGATATTCAGTCGCTTGAACCAATTGATGAAGGCGTTACTGCGAAAGGGTTGTCAGTTCGTCCGGGTTCACCTAATCGGCCTGCATTGATGGCGAACCAGTTAAACCGTGATGAGATTCAGTCATTACAGCCTATCGACGAAGGGTTTTCTTTTGCACCTGCAAGTGGGGGGGTGTCACAGAACGCAGAGAGCGATGGTGGTGGTATAGGTGGATTTTTAACTGATGAGGCGAAAGGGCTGGCTGGTGCTGCTATTGGCTCGGCGGGGAATGTAGTTCGTAAAGCTGGCGAATCGCTTCAAAGAGGCGCAGAAGAAAGCGAGGAATTACGTCGCGGGATTCATGAAAGCGCTTTCCCTGGCCAAGAATATTCTAGCGATTTTAAGGGTCGAAATGTTCTTGATCCGGTTGCAGATTGGTTCAACCAAAAAGGGGATGATGTATCTGAATCCACATCTATATTGCGTCAGCTTGCAAAGGCAAACTCAACGCCTGACGGAAAGTTGACCGACCCCTCAACATGGACTTTAGGGGATGATCCCTCTATCCGCGGATACATCGCTCAAGGCACAGATGTTGTGGGTAGCATGGCCCCTATTCTGCTGACCAGTCTTGCTGGGCGGGTGCTTAAGTGGGGGACGGAAGCCGTAACAAGTACGACGGCAGCCTTGGGCGGTATGATGAGCGGCGGGGAGGCGATTGAAGAAGCCAACAAAATCATTGACGGCATGGATGATGCGACTTTGGAAAAAGAGTCCAAGGTTTATCGCGATCTTCTAGCGCAAGGCAAAACCCCTGAAGAAGCACGGGAGCATGTTCGTAGAGAAACTGAAAAATGGGCTTCCGGCCTTGCTTCTGGCGTTGGTGCTGCTGGCGGGGGGCTTTTGGGTCGGACCCTTACTCCTTCTGGCCGGATATTCGGAACGCGTGGTGTGCCAATGCAGACGGCTGGCGGTGCGGCGGCTACAGGCACCATTGAAGGCGCTCAAGAAATGGGTGAGGGAATTGGCACAAAGGCTGGCGTCAACATCGGCGGTGGCATGAACTTTGATCCGTTAGAGGGTTCATTCGGTAATTTTGTGCTTGGCGCAATGGGCGGTTCTGCCCCTGGTGCTGTTCAAGGTTTCTCGCAAGGCATTTCAACGCGAAATATCCCCGTAGCTCAGACACTTGAATCTTCAGACATAACCCAAAAAGGACGCCCGTTTATTACGCTTCGTGCTGCACAGAAAGCGGCGATTGAGGCTGGCGACAACGCGCAGGTATATCGCTTTGGCAATAAATTCATTGTTCGCAAGGGTCGTAACGCTGGATCGGAGCTTGTGGATAGTGTCACGCCTGATTCGACCGAAACGCAAGAAACTGGTGCAACGGAAGCTCAAACGCAACAAGATGGTGTTAACCGTGGCCCAGGCCAGCGAGTAGGTCCGCCTACAAAACGCGAAGCAGCTCAAGCACAGGTTGACGCCGAACTAAACCAAACTGGCGAACAAAGAGCAAGTAGCGCAAATAGAGAGCAAGCGACAGAGTTTCAGCGCGGTCAAACTGTCTATATATACCAAAACGGGCGCAGTATGCCGGTTGAGTTTGTGGGGTATGAGCGCAATGCAGCTACAGCCGGCGCGGGACCGGAAAGAATTGCCCGTATTCGTACGCCTGATGGCCGGGGGCATTTTGTCCGTGTAGGTGATTTAGTTGCCGATCAACCGCAAGGCGCGCCAGCCTTGCCAAACAGTCGGCAGACACCTGCTTTAACAGACGAAAGCGGCGCACAGGAAACGGGCGATGGGTTTGTTCTACGCCCCACTCAAAACTTCCAAATGCCTGAAAATGCCCCGCGTGGAGTGCGCAACAACAATCCCGGCAATATCGAAAAAGGCGTTGGATTCCAAGGCGAGATTGATGGGAATGATTCTAGGTTTGCCACGTTTGATTCGCCTGAATCAGGTATCCGTGCGCTGGCCGTTAACCTGCTTACCTATCAGGAAAAGCACGGCCTTAACGATGTTCGCTCAATCATCAACCGTTGGGCGCCTAGCAGCGAGAACAACACTAACGCCTACGTTCAGGCTGTTGCCGATGCTGTAGGGGTTTCCCCTGACGAGCAGATTAATTTACGCGATCCAAACACAATGGAACGCTTAACGACGGCCATCATCGAGCACGAGAACGGCATGCAGCCATATGAGTTGCCCCGGATTCGGATGGGTGTTCGTGCAGCATTAGCGGGCGAGCCGGTGCGTGCCGGGGCATTGCCGGCGCCGACCATAGCAGTCGACTCGGCAGGACGAGCCAGTACCGCGAATCAGCGAAATGAAAACCCGGATCCAGCGCTTGGCCTGACTCGTGATGTTGCAAATGCTCGACGCAATCATCCGGGCGCGCTGGATGGAGTCTCGCCTGATGTTTTTGTTTCAACCGGCACTAACGCTGATTCGGTTGATCGTGCTGCGCCTGATGCTGCCCGCAGTGGCGAGAAATCAACGGACAGCGCGTTTGACCTAGACGCCACAGAAAACGCGTTGATAGAAGAAAGGGATTCTAATTCTTTCGACCGGGGCGGATTGGCTCTTAGCGCAGACTCACCTGTTGTGGAGCAGCTTATTTACGAGGCGACTACATCGCCGGTTATTGACGCTGCCGACCCAAATACATTCGCAATGGTTAATTCTGCTTTGGAAAATGGGCGTTTAGACTTGGCTGAATACATCGTTGCGAGGGCAGAGCGGAACGCAAAGAACACCAGCACAACCCCCGGAGTTTCAGAAACTAGCGATAAATACGCCGAGATTAAAAGAGACTTGGAGCGTCGCAAAAAGGCGTTGGAGGAAAACGCAAAGCGGTTAAGAGATCGGCTTGAAAGCAGCAAATCTTCTGCTGCCCAAAATGGCGAGCAAAGCACACCGATAGCGACGGAACAGCAAGGTGATGCGGTCGCTGCATCGCAGATTAACCGACAGGCGCAACAACCCGTTGATCCGGCCTTGGGTTCAATTGCTTCAAACCTGCCCAATCCAAGCAACAACAAACCTTTTGTGACCCGCTCGAAGGCACAGGCCTATGCTGACGAAGTTGGTGGCCATGTGGTTCGATACGGCAATGGTTTTCGTGTGCGTAACGAAATACCGGGCATGGATGTGCCGGCACCTGGTGCAGATCGAGAGTCTGGCCCTGAGTCGACGGTGTATACGCCAAACGGTCGGTCGGTGGATGTGCGATATCGCGTCGTTGAGGCCGATTCGCTGCAAACGTCCCATACCGATGCCGGTCAGCGCAACCCGCAGTATCCCGCGCAACTTCAACCAAGGGATCGTTCGCGCGGAACATCCGACCTCCAGATAAATGATATCGCACAGAATTTGCAACCCGACCTGGTTGGCGTCAGTGCCACTACCTCAGACGGTGCCCCCATCATTTCCTATCGCGGCACCGTTGAAAGTGGCAATGGTCGCGCAATGGGGATTAAACGCGCCTATTCGCAGGATACCGAAGGCGCTAAACGCTATCGTAAGTGGCTTAAAGATCAGGGCTATGACGTCGATAATATGCGTGCGCCGGTATTGGTGCGCCAGCGTGATAGCGAGATGTCGCCAAAAGACTTGCAGGCTTACACACGCGAATCAAATGAGCGCACAACGCTGCAAATGTCTCCAACGGAGCAAGCGCAATCTGATGCTAAACAGGTTATGTCCATCGTCGGTGATTACGTCGGCGGGGATATTGCCTCGGCAGCTAACCGGGATTTTGTGCGCAAGTTTATTCGCGAAGTGGTTTCGTCCGGTGACCGTGGCGCAATGGTTGGTAGTGACGGGATCCTTTCTCAACCGGGAAAGAAACGCATTGAAGCCGCGCTCATGGCGGCTGCCTATGACAGCCCTGAGATCGTAACCGACCTTTTTGAAAGCGCTGACAACGACATTAAGTCAATTGGTGGGGCCCTGCTTGATGTCGCCGGCTTGTGGGCCAAAATGCGTGAAGAAGCGCGAACCGGCCAGATACCGGCCGACATGGACACGACTCAACATCTTGTTGACGCAGTGAATATCGTTCGTCGTGCGCGAAGCGAGGGCAAAGGCGTTTACGACCTGGCCAATCAAAACGATATGCTCTCTGGGCCGCTTCATTCGTCCGCGCACCAGTTCTTACGCACTTTCTTCCGTGGTGAGAGATTTACCCGGGCGTATGGGCGGGACCGGGTAAGAGATACATTAAGTAATTATGTAGCGCTTGCCCGTTCGACCGTGCCGGGCGAAAATATGTTCGGTGATCCTGCTCCTACTGGCGACCAAGTTTTAAGGCAAATCAATGAAAGACAGCAAGCAAACGAAACCACAGCAAGACAGCAAGGGCTCCTTACGGGCACGGATGGCAATGCTGCAGGCAATGAAGCAGTCGGCCGACAAACACAACGATCAGGAACTGAAGGATTACGTCGACCAACAAACGACGCCGGCCAACGATCCGAAAATGTAGCGCCTAAACAGACTTCCGATAACAATAAGAAACCCGCCACATCAAAGATCGATGACTTTGGCGAGAAATTGGAAGGCGCGCGTAAAGATTACGCCACAAGTTACGCTGATGATTTAAACGCGGTTAAAGACGACGACATAGCATCCGTCCCGCTTTCCAAGTCCTGGCCAGCTC
>NZLH01000043.1 GCA_002694155.1 Pusillimonas sp.
ATGAAGAAAGAAACAGACATAGCGGCGCTATAACCGCGCCATTTAAAAAATGAATGTAAATTTTAACGCACCGTTATCGGCTTGATTTGCCTGCCTTTTTAGCCGACGACAAATACAATGGCAGCGTTACGCTCTGCGGCGCAACGCTGCCATTACCTGTGGCCCAAATACATTCAAAGCCAGTCCGCCCAGAATGACCAGGCCGCCAATCCACTGCAGCAAGGTTAAATGCTCATCGAGCAAAATGGTGGCCGACGTCAGCCCCACGAAAGGGACGAGCAGACTCAGGGGTGCCACGCGATTGGCCGGATGCCGGCTAAGCAGCCAGGTCCATAAGCCAAAGCCCAGCGTGGTTGCGAAAAGTGCCAGATAGATCAGTGCACCGTACCCTTTCAGACCCATATTCTGCAAGCTGTACAAAATAAGCTCAGGGCCTTCAACAAAATAAGACATAACAGCAAACGGCAACGGCGACACAATGGTGCCCCAGATCACCAGGTTAAGCATTTCCACCTTGCCTGCGGTTTTCACCACAATATTGGCGACCGCCCAACTTAAAGAAGCCAGCACAGTCAGGAAAAAGCCAATTAGCGTTACGTGCCCAGACGTTTCACCCACCGCAATCAATACCAGGCCCAAAGCGGCGATAACCATGCCGATGATATTGTGGCGTCCTACCGGTTCACCCAATACGGCCGCTGCAATCAAAACGGTAAAAAACGCCTGCCCGTTCAAAATAACCGATGCCAGCCCGGCAGACACCCCCATGGCCATGGCTGAAAACAACAGGCCGAACTGCAGAAAGCCAATGGTAANNCCAAANTAAANAAGCGACCGCCACGGCATGGCNGGTCGCTTGAAAAAGGGTATGAAAACAGCTACCAACAGGAACCGTAAAGCCCCCAACAAAAACGGGGGAATCTCTTGTAGCCCAACTTTAATTACAACAAAGTTCAGCCCCCAGGCCACAATAACTACCAGGGCAAGAAGCGCATCCTTAAGCGGCACACTTCCCTCCTATGCCGGAACCATCATCTGACCCGGGTTGCATTCGCTATGCTGCCTACTGGAATACGGGAGCGCCGCCGAATGAATCGCCACCGCCACCATAGTCGGCACCTTCGATCGTAATTTCGACAGACTCCAGATCCACTTCAGATACGCCACCTTTGTAATGCATGACGGTGGAAGGAATTAGCATCACAATGGCCACCATAAGCAACTGAATGCAGATGAACGGCACCGAACCCCAGTAAATTTGGCCCGTTGTNACCTTCTTGATAGTTGCACCCGTTAGCTTGTCTTTGTAGTCTTCTTTGGGTGCCACAGAGCGCAAATAGAACAATGCAAAACCAAACGGCGGATGCATGAATGATGTTTGCATATTTAACGCCAACAACACACCAAACCAGATCAAATCGATGCCAATTGCCTCGGCGGCTGGGCCTAACAAGGGCACAATAATGAATGCCAGCTCGAAGAAGTCGAGGAAGAACGACATGACGAACACAAAGATGCTGACAATTACCAGGAAGCCAATTTCACCCCCAGGCAAACCTACCAGCAAATGCTCTACCCACAAATCACCATCTACACCGCGGAAGGTCAACGAGAAGACTGTTGAACCAACCAAGATAAAGATAACGAAAGCAGCCAGCTTGGTGGTGGTGTCCATTGCCTGCTTCAACAGGCTCCAGGTAAGGCGTTTGCGTAACAAAGCCATCACAATGGCGCCAACAGCACCCATTGCGCCACCCTCGGTGGGCGTCGCCACGCCAAGGAAAATTGTTCCCAACACAAGGAAGATAAGGATAAGGGGTGGAATAAGAACAAAGGTTACCCGCTCGGCAATTTGAGACAACCAGCCCAAACGCAACACCTTGTTCAAACCAGCCAGAATAAACGCTGCTACACCGCCAATTAGCGAGCCGACAACAATGGTTTCGTCAATCGGGGCATTTTCAGATAAGAACATCTGGCAGCCCAAGACGGCAACCACAGACGACACAACCAACAGTACCAGTAATGACGGAATACCATGACTGCCATTAGGCTCCATAAAGGTACGTTCATTTTCTGGAATAGCGGGTGCCGTTTTAGGGCGGAAGAACGACAATGAAAGTACGTAAATAATATACAAACTTACCGTCATTAAGGCCGGTACCATTGCCCCACGATACATATCACCAATAGAGCGACCCAGCTGGTCGGCCAGCACGATCAGAGTGATAGAAGGCGGAATAATTTGCGATAAAGTGCCCGAAGCCGCAATTACACCTGTTGCCAAACGTCGGTCGTAACCGTAGCGCAGCATAATGGGCAATGAAATAAGCCCCATGGAAATAACCGAAGCCGACACAACCCCCGTGGTTGCGCCCAAAAGCGCACCAACCACAATGACTGCAATAGCCAAACCACCGCGCAAGGGCCCAAATAACTGCCCAATGGTTTCAAGCAGGTCTTCAGCCATACCCGAGCGTTCCAGAATTAACCCCATAAAGGTAAAAAACGGAATCGCAAGCAACGTATCATTCGCAATAATGCCAAAGATGCGTTGCGGCAACGCTTGAAAGAAGGCAGGCTGGAACAAGCCAAGCTCTACCCCAAGCAACCCGAACAACAAGCCGTGACCGGCCAATGTAAATGCAACTGGAAAGCCCAGCAGCAAAAAGAAAATTAACGTAGCGAACATGACCGGAGCCATGTTGGCAATTAGAAACTCAATCATCACCGACCCTTCGCCTATTGTTTCGTTTTACTGGTTGCATTAGCTGCAATCTCTTCAGCCAATGCTTCTTCTTGTGTCTTCGTTTCCATACGGATCGGATTCGGACACTGCCCACACAAAAAGCCAATACATTTAATCAAATGCGAAATACCCGCCAGACTTAGCAACAAAAAACCAGCAGGAATAAGTGCTTTCACCGGCCAGCGAATCAAGCCACCCGCGTTGGACGACGTTTCATGTAGCACGTAGGACTCGACTGCCTGCGGAATTGACAGATAAAGAACATAAAGACAGATGGGCAAGAAAAACACCAGAATACCGAAGATATCGATACCTACCTGTTTGCGTTCCGACAACTTATTGTTCACGATATCGACACGCACATGGCCATTGCGCAGCAAGGTATAGCCTGCCGACAATAAGAAAATGGCGCCGAACATATACCACTGCAATTCCAGCCAGGCATTCGAGCTCATATCGAACGCCTTTCGAAAGACGGCATTGGTTGCACTAACAAAAACAACTATTAGAATGACCCAGGACACTAATCGGCCCACAGTGACATTCAACCCGTCGATTAAACGGGATAGGGCGAGTAAACCGCGCATAATTACTCCTTGAACAACTCGCTTACAACTTAATCTTCGTGAATCTGGCGCCATGGCGTAGCGCGGCGTTCTATCCAAACCAACGCCCCATAAAGCACCACACCCATTGCCGCCAGAATGAATAATGCAGCGAACACGCGTACGGTATCGAACACACCCTGCGCACTCATAATGACGTAACCCAGGCCTTTTTGCGACGATACAAATTCACCCACAATCGCGCCTACCAGCGCAAGTGACATGGCCACTTTCATGCCTGCCACAACCGAGGGCAACGCGCACGGCAATTTCACTTTAAAAAAGAAATCCCAAGAGGAGCCTTTCAAAACGCGCCCAAGGTCGGTGACATCTTGCGGCACCGAACGCAAACCATGCACTGTGTCAACAATAATGGCAAAGACTGCAATTAAAAATGCAATCGCAACTTTTGGCTCGGCACCCGTGCCCATCCACACCACAAAAAGCGGTGCTAAGGCAACTTTAGGCACGCTGTTGAAACCAATAATAAGGGGGTATAGAAAACGCTCAAACAACCGCGAGCTAACCAGCGCAACAGCAATTAGCACGCCCCCAACTACCGCAATTACAAAGCCCATCACCGTGATCCAAAGGGTGTAAAGGGTTTGGTGTGCATACCAGGCCGCTTCGTTGTAAAGCTCGGCAAGAATAGCCGTTGGCAAAGGCAGCATAATTTGACGCACTTCGAACACGCGGCAAACTACTTCCCATACGATCAGAACGACCACCAATGAGAACAGCCCCGCTGCACCTGCTTTCAGATTATTCATTCCAACCATTACGCCCTCTTGTCGCCGTTTAGGTCCATCTTGTCGAACAGATCACGAATGTGAGATACATATTTGCCAAACTCTGGCGTTTCGCGCACAGACAGAGGGCGCGGGCGTGGCAAATCGACTTCAATCACTTCCATCAGTCGCCCCGGACGAGGGGAAAGCACCATGACAATATCACCCAAAAATACCGCTTCGGAAATGCCGTGCGTCACGAACAGAATCGTGTTCTGAGTTTCCATCCAAATACGCTGAAGCTCAAAGTTCATTTGGTCACGCGTGAAAGCATCCAGCGCGCCGAATGGCTCATCCATTAACAACAACGTAGGGTCATCGACCAAGGCCCGGCAGATGGCGGCACGCTGACGCATGCCGCCCGAAAGCTCTCGCGGATAGCTGCTCGCGAAATCTTGTAGCCCAGTTAACTCTAGCAGGTGATCTACCTTATCCTGGTAATCGGCAACGCGCTTTTTGGCGAACTCGATTGGCAACAACAAGTTCTTTCGAATCGTGCGCCACTCGAGTAATGCATCGCGCTGAAACACCATACCGATGCCATCGGGCGGACGCCCTGCCACAGGCTTGCCATTCACTTCAAGATCGCCGGCGGTAATATCTTCCAGGCCGGCAACGCAACGTAAAAAAGTGCTTTTACCGCAACCGCTGGGGCCCAGAATACTGATGAACTGCCCAGAAGGGATTTCTATGCTGATTCCGTCGAGCGCAAGAACCCCGCGCTCTCCGGAATACTGTTTCTGCAACTGACGTGCACTAACAGCAGAAACACTCATTTTTTGATCATCCCATCGTACTGACCGGGATTCACCATATCGGTAACGTAGAAGTCTGTTGCCGGTAAACCTTTTTCAATTAAGCCCACCTTGGTAAGCGTTTGCACCGCCCCTTCCCATTCTGCGGGAATAGGTTGGCCCATACGAAAACCTTCTACCGGTTTGCCGAAATAAGGCTTCAAAGCTTCAATTTGGCCGCGCAAGACTTCTTTGTCCAGGCGCGCTTGCGGACGCGCTGCCAAAATGGCTTCTACCGCCTCGTCTTCGTTACCGTCCATAATATATTCCCAAGCGCGTGCTGTAACGCTGGCAAACTTGGAAATGTCTTCACCACGAGACTTCAGTTTCGATTCGCTGGCCAAAATACCAAAACTAGGCATGTTCAAATCGTAGTCAGCAAATGGAATTGCATTCGAAGGACGTTGTTTTTGCACGAAAGGCAACACGAAAGGAATAGTGGATACTACGGCATCTGCGCGATCAACCGCGTACGTGGTCACCTTACCTGCCGCTTCAACATTCAACAATTCAACATCATCACGCGTTAAGCCACCGGCAGCCAGAAAACCATCCATAAAGGGGGCTTCCAACGACCCGGCGGTATAAACCAATTTCTTACCTTTTAGATCTGCCGGGCCTTTCATGCCGGAATCTTTCGGTACCAACACACCAATGTCGTTACGGCGTACAAAAGGCGCAACTGCTTTCACGGGCAGCCCTTTGTCGCGGGCAATCATCATAGGGGCCAATGCAGCATGACCCGCATCGAAATTGTCGCTGGAGCCAATAATTTGCACGGTCGTAACCGAGCCATTGCCATCTTCAAAATTAATATCCAAACCGGCTTCGTCGTACCAGCCTTTCTGATCAGCTAGGTGGAACGCGGCGTGGTTACCCCATGGCGTCCAATCGAGGCGAACGTTAAAAGGCTCTGCCTGAACCGCCGTTGCGGCAAACATGCACGCTGCAACCCCAGTTAAAGTGCGAACCCAAGACTTTGATAATAGTTTTTTCATTTTGAACCTCATATTTGGTTAAGACAGACCTGCTACGGGTTACTACTCTTCGGGTACTACTCTTCCTTTCCGCCGCCAAACAAACGTTTAATGCGTGCCCAAAGCACACCCATAAACATTTTGAAGGGGCTAAATTTAGCCTGGGGCAAGGGCGCATCCGCGCCTTCAGGCTGGCTTAAGCGCAACGAAACATTACGCCCAAAATCGGCAATCATCCGTTTTACGAAATCCTGCACCAAGCCGGAACGGGAAAACTGTGCCAACGGACCTTGCAAGGAATACAGTAAATCGACATCAACACGCGAGCGACTGTCGGCCATTGAAGTTACACGATAACTAACGTCGCCTTTGGCACGGGATTGGCTTAAGGAGTCTTGCCCCGAGCCGCGTAAAACAGCCGACATATTGGCTTCATCACGCTCAAGCGTTGCTGCGCCCTTAAACGCCGCGTTCATGGGACCAAACTTAATGGCAATCCGCCCTTTCACCTCGTTGCCTTCCTGCGATTCAATAACTGCGCCCGGCAAGCATGCTGCCACGGCTTTCAGGTCGGACATAAATTCCCACACTTTCTGCGCAGGGAAGTCGACATCGAACCCCCCTTTAACGCTTGTTCCTTTACCGGGTGCGGAAGACGCGGCCGTACTAGCAGCGCTTTCCGATGCAGCAGGTGCCGCTGCTGCGCCGTTGGCTGCAGCCTGAGCTTCACGCTGAATGCTCTTCGCTTCAAAACCACTGAATGTTTGAGGCGCCTCGGCTTCCGGCGGCAAAGCGGCCTTACCTTCAGCCGCTTCACGCCGCATGGCTTGAACCTGTTCATTGGGCTCATCACGGAAATGCTTCAATACCGACAGCACAGAAGCAGTAATGCCCTGATATCCGGTACACCGACAAATATTGCCGGATAACTCGATACGCACACGTTCTTCGTCAGCATCGGGCAAGCGCAGCACAATATCGCGCGCAGTAGTTAGCATCCCGGGGGTGCAAAAACCACATTGCAACGCATGGTTTGTATTGAATGCTTCGCGCAGCTTCAGCATGATAGGGTCGGTATCGTAACCTTCGATAGTCGTAACCTGACGACCCTCGCATGCGGCGGCAAACGTAATACAGGAACGCACTGGCTTGCCATCTACCAGCACCGTACATGCACCGCATACACCGTGCTCGCAACTTAAATTAGTACCTGTCAGGCGCAAATCATCACGCAAAAAATCACCTAGGTGAGTGCGGGCAAGCACTTCTCGCGACACCTTGCGGCCATTTACTTCAATATTCAATTGGGACATAACTTCCTTCCTTTACTCACCCAATGCCCGGCGCAGGCAGCGTTCAATAACCGTAACGAACAAACGGCGGTCGCCGGCTGTTTTCTCGGGTGCAACCTCTTTTACCGCTTCTGCAATTGCCTCGGGTGTGGCGGCCGACAAACCTTCTTGCGCCACTTTGGCTGACAAGGTTGGCAACAATTGGGGTGTGCCCCCCAGCGCACCAACAACAATTCGAGCTGTACGGGTTGAGGGGTCGAAATATGCAGCGCAACTGGCCTCGGCAAATTCACCAGTTTTACGACAGAACTTGTAATAGCCCCAACGCGTTTCTGCGGTTTTCTGAGGCACATACACGGCAGATATCAACTCATCGGGCTGAAGATCAACCGCATAAGCGCCCAACATAAATTCCGGCATTGTGCTGGTGCGCGTGCCCTTTGAAGTCGCCAGCTCAAGCTCTGCCCCTAATGCGCTGGTTGCCAAAACCCAATCAGCCGCAGGATCGGCATGCGCCAAGCTGCCCGCAATAGTGCCGCGGTTACGCACAGCGCGATAAGCGATAACCCCTGCAACATCTTGCAGCATATGGCCACGCAAATCGGCAAAAACACCATCTTCAATCTCGGCATGCGTCACTGCCGCACCCACACGAATGCGATTTCCTTCTTTAGCAACCGAACGCCAGTCAGACACGCCGGAAACATCGATAACTTTCTTCGGACGCGCCAGGCGCAAGTTCAACATGGGCCCCAGCGACTGGCTTCCTCCCATTGCCTTGATGCTGCCATCAGACTCTTCTAACAGCGACAACGCCTCTTTGGCCTCGTTTACACGAACATAATCAAATTTTGCTGCTTTCATACGGTAGCCCCTGCTGCAACGTTGGGACGGGATGTCGATTTATTCTCTTTGCTTTGTTCCAAAGCATCCAGGACACGATGCGGCGTTAACGGCGTGTGAGCGAACTCGACTCCATAATCACGCAAGGCGTCATTAACCGCACCGAACAACACCGCTGGCGGTGCAATAGCGCCACCTTCGCCCATGCCTTTCGCACCGAACTCGGTATGTGGGGAAGGTGTTTCAAAGTGGTCGATACGAATATTGGGTACCTCTGTAGCGCCGGGCATAATGTAGTCGGCCAGGGTAGAAGCCAGCGGCTGACCCTGGTCGTCGTATGGCATTTCTTCGTAGAAAGCGGTACCAATACCCTGGGCAATACCCCCAATAGTTTGGCCCTCAACCACAAGCGGGTTCACAATCGTGCCGCAATCTTCTACAACCACGTAATCCAGAATCTCAACCGCGCCAGTTGCAGGGTCAACCGCAACTACCGCAGCCTGGCTGCAATAGGTAAAACTGCCGGTATCCACTTTCGGGCGATAGCCAACGCTTACCTCCAGCCCTTCCGCATCAACATCAGCAGGCAGTTTCTGGGGGTTGATATACCAGGCGTTAGTGATTTC
>NZLH01000044.1 GCA_002694155.1 Pusillimonas sp.
GGCTTGGACTGTACCCTTGTCGCGCTGCCCTTTGTGACAGTCTCTTTACTGACTTGCGAATTACACCTTCATCAACCCCGAAAATGCGCGCAACAGCGGCCCAACTTCCATGCTCCATATACGCTAGTGCATATTTCCATTGCTTGTCTGTGGCGTACTGTTTATGGCCTTCGTCGATGTATACTTTCAAGCGACTACCCCTTAAAAAGTTTGCTTATGGTTTTCTGACGGATAATATTTGTAATCGTCAAGACTAATCAAAAACCGAACCGCCATTGCAGCAACTTGAATGGCTTCTGCCCGTACATCTGCCTTAGTTGATTTATGCGGCTCATATACGCATTCAAGGATTGCTTGCTCAAGTTCCCCGACTTCCTCACCAAGAACAGCCTTAGCGTGAATTGGATCCGTGGGCCATGTTGGGAACTTGTTTAGTGCGTTGGCTAGTTCGTCCTCGATATCGCCAAAAATCACATCTAGTTTAGTTGCGCTCACAGTTCCGTACTCCGAATGTTTTTCAACTCAGTCAGCCATCCGTGGATGTTCCGAATATCATCCATGTTCACATCATGACCGTTCACATTACGACCATACTTTTGCACATGCTCAATATATGCGCCTAGCTTGTTAACTGTTTTCTGTAGTTCGTGATTATCTATCATTTGTATAACCTCCTTATTACCCAAGTACTATAACACATACGTAACGAAAGCGATAGACGCAAACAAAACAAAACCGTTTGCAAACTCCGCGACTGAATGCGTTCCGTCAAAGAATGGAATGTTAACGTTTACGCCGCGAAGATACAGCACGTTAGCAATGCAATAGTTAACAACGCACATCACGCCAGCGAATGAAAACGCGATTAACCACGGCAACTGCGACCAATCAAACAAACCAAACTCTGACATTCCGGCATAAAGCATAGCAATACCAATTGGCACAGCAGAGTATCGGACGAAAAGATCAGAAATTATGTTCTTCGTGCTTTCTTCATCCGCGAACTTATGACCCGGCAACCAATACAGCACCATCAATGGCGCGACCCATACAGGCAGATAAAATGATGCCACAACAGCCGCGACAAAGCCGAATACCAGCTTAATCCACCGGCTTACATTATCGCCATATCCAAGCCAGCGACGGAACACACCGCCAAGCAATCCGAAACCAAGAACCCAAAACATTATTTATCATCCTCATATCCAATTGCTTTTACCATATCATAAAACCCGCTCATATCTAACGGAACAACCGCAAGATCATATCCGCACGCATTAAGACACGCCCTCAAGTTGCTGATCATAGGATCGCGAGTTCGCCATTGATACATAGCGTTTTTACCAACTCCAGCCTTTGCGCTCATGGCATCAATGGTTATGTCATCCTCGTTCATTAGCGCAACAAGACGCTTTACAGCAGGATCACACGATTTGTATTTGTCTGGGTTTATTTTAGCCATACTATCGCCGCTATAATTCCAAACAGCACTACATCAAAGGCAACGCAGCACCAAAAATAACGCCATGCATCTTGCGTCATGAGTTCACATCCTTGCCGGTTTCATAATCCAATACTGGATGATCAAATGCCATCTTCATATAAATCATGTCGCCTTCAATTTCATCAAGCGTCTGGCCGTTTGGCTCCATTGGCCGATCAGTCCATCCATCAACAGAACCATCATCGGCATAGTACACTTCGTAAATACCGTAATGATCTTCGCCATCACCGTAATAGCCCTTACGCCTCATGATACGGTAATTCCAATGCGTCATGAGTTTACCTTATCCTTGATATCATCAACCACACTGAGAATATGCGCGAATGCGTAAACCATCACAGCATAGAACAGGCCACCGATACCAGCGGCAACAGTTGACCAGCCATATTGTGACTTGATCGCGTTGCACTGCGCATTGTAATAGCATTCACCGATTTGGTGATACTGGTTTAGCAACGTAATGACAGCGACAATGCCGCACACTCCGATTGCGTATGCAAAGAATTTGATTAGATTAGCCATCTCCATTTTCCTTTAATTTGAACTTAATGCCGTTGCGCGGGAAAGCCATTGACCCTAGCCCTGCTTTGCGATCAAGAAGTCCTTTATTGAAAAGAGCATTAAGCGTATTAAGTCCAGACTGAACGTCATACGCACTGTGCCATTTGCCATCAGAAAATTTTTCCAAGGCCTCTTTCTGTGATTTAGTTAGTTTCATATTATCCTCCTATTAAAGATACGCCATACTCACACATCACAAAACATGTGTCAATAAGAAAAGGCACCGCCGAAACGATGCCTATCTATGGTCGGTTGATTAGCTGCTACGTTATGAAGCCCGTCACCACATCAGCGTCACACACATCAACCGTTATAGCTTCCACACAAGCAACAGAAGGAGAGTGGTGCGGGTAACTCAAACAATCATCAAAATACCAATTCCTATAAAACCAATACCCGATATCGTCATAGCACGCAATGTGAAAATCGTTTGCAGAGGTTGATTTACAAACCAACTAGTCATGTCAGCTTCATCGCGTCCGCCATCGTTAATGAACATGACAAGCGGAGTTATCAGGAACAAAACGCCAACGACTAAGAATTGCATTTACGCTTCTCGTATCGCGTTAATCGAAACTTGTTCTCGTTTTCCTGATATGTATCGCGCAAATACCATTGGTGGTTAACTGCATCATCAAGGATACTCGTTCTGCGTCCTGCCTCACATGCAAGGCCGTGGATTGATTTATGTGAATAGTCGATTAATCGGTTTGCGTGGTTCATCACTCACACTCCAAATCATCAACAGAAACCCAAAAATCATCAATACGCGCAACATTACCGAGAATATCAGCCACAACATCACGACGCCATGCGTTAACCTTTACGTTATGCGCCAAAATGTATTCTGTACGTGCGTTAACTTCTTTGAGCAATGGCCCGTCGCCAAGTTTCATTGCGTCTAGGTGGTCAGGTTGTGACGCCATTAATGCGCCAGCGAATAGAATGCATTTCATTTCAATATCCCTGTAAAATCCATTTATCGTCACCACGAGCCAACTGCGAAAGCCAATATCGTGTTATCTGCTTATCAAGGACTGACCGCAATTCCTCGGCCTGATCAATAGTCATCTCATGGTAATTTATGATTGATCCATCATCGTGGTCGCACTCCACAGGTTCACCTTTTGACGTAAGGCTAAACCCATCATCAAACACATATAGATCAATCCAACCATCTTTAGTTTTGATCTCAGTCATATTTCCTCCAAAATGGTAGCCCCGAACAGATTTGAACTGTTACCGCAACCCTTATGAGGGGCGAGTGCGAACCATTACACCACAGGGCCGTTAATCTTCATCAATCCATCTTGCACTTGCTGGTGCGCAATTGTCAATAGCCTAACATCAGCTCGCGTCATGACATCAAGCAATGACGCCTTTTCTTGCAGATACACACCGGCAAACTTTGGATCATGTTCAATGATGCTTGACGTGTTGCTAATCAGGTCAGCGCATTTGATCGTTTGGACCCATCCACGCGCCGATGAAACCCTAGCGCGTGACTTTTCCTTGCGTTGCTTTCGGTTCCCTTCCTCAAGGTCTGATAGCATAAAAACACCATACGCAATAGTCCCTCCGAAACGACGCCGTACGTCGTCATATCTTACATCACAATCTTCCATAACGTCATGAAGAAAAGCCGTTGCAATCATGTCTGACCCAGCAGAGGACGCACATCCGCCGCCTGCGCCGTTTGATCCACCGACAGTTGCACCAGATGCAACGGTCGAAACAATACCAGCAACCTCACAGCAATGATCGAAATACGGATTACCTGTGTATTTGCGTTTTTGTCCTTCGTGCGCTTTCTTAGCGAATAGCATTGCTTCATATGCGATTGTCATAGTTTATCCTCCTAAATAATCGCTCCAATATATCAAATTGCCGTACGCTATGATACATCAAACTTGTATGCTCAAGTTTCGGGTGCGTGCCATCGGCACTAGAGCCGGGAGCCATATTGCAAGTCGTGAGGCTCTAGCCGTGAAATTACGGAAACACCGCACTAGAACGCTTTCCGAACACCGTGTCTACCTGACGCCTCACAAAAGAGAACACAGTATCAAACTAGTATGGTTTTCGCCTAAACAAAAACTGACCGATGCTCTCGTTTCTAAGGTGGTGGGGCGCAACCAAATAGTCACCCCCACCCAAAAGCCGAATACTACATCACGATTGGACCCGTGGCAAGTTTTGGTAAGTTGTCCAAATGCTACGCGGCAAATGGGAAACGATACCCGGCGCTATACTTCATCTGCTTGGCATTCGTAGATGTCGCCAACCTCAAACTCTGACGCGCATTGGTGACACAGGCTTCCGTAAAAATCAGCCCCATCATCATTCTCAGCCATCTCAATAGCTTCTTCCTTCGTACTGGCCTCGTATTCACCAATAAATTTAGATGCTGTGGCGACACCATAAACTCTAAATGTAGCCAATTTAACCTCCTATTTAAATGGTCTGCGTGGCAGGATCTGAACCTACGGCCTTTCGCTTCCAAAGCGAAAACTCTACCAGACTGAGCTACACGCAGAAACTATTGTCAATATACATCACCAAACATCATTTGCAAGCGTTTTTACCATAAATCATGCAGTGATACGTATTTAATCGCTTCGTCTTTTGTTTGCTTTGGTGGCATCAAAACATCACCTCATATTCTTCGCCGTTTTCCATTCGCTCACGATACCTTGCAGCACGGGCATAGAACATATCAGCGCGTTCGTCGCCTTCCCATTCAAGATCACGGGCATGTTGCTCCGTTTGATGTGCGAGTTTGGTTAGTGGGATCAGGTAATTCATGATACTACACGGTATTTTACGATATCCCAATTTTCTCCGTGGTGCCCCCAATCAAGAACGGTTGCGTTACGTTCACGACCGCTTTCCATGCCGCTTCGCATAACGTATTCAATAACTTCATCGCTTCCAACGGGACAATCACCACCGCTCCATTCAATCCAACCACTTTCGTGGCTACCATTTTCTGGACAACCCTTTACGCCGCTCATATCATCGCGCACCAACTTCAATGCCTCGATCATGTCATCAATGCATTCTGAGGTTACGTATAGATCGCATTCTCCAGAACGATGAATGTAAAACGCGTCATCACGAACGCTCAACACGACATCACCGCGCTCACCATCGATTACGGTGTAAGTCTTTTCTACGATTACTGACATTTAATCCTCCTTGACTTCGCGCATAAAAACGCATGAACGACGGATGCCGTATTCAGGGTCAAGTCGCTCATGAAATCCACACATAATCCAACCCTGATCACCGAAAGACCCAAGCCAACGCTCAAAATCTCCTCTTGTGCCATGATCATGTATTTCGTGAATGTATTCGTACACCGTTAATTCTCATCTTTTTCTTTTAGTCGGCGCTCAAGTTCTTCTCGGCATTCTTCGCACGGATACTGCCATTCGCCATACTTATCTAGCTTGCCGCGACCTGCCGTAACATTACCAGCGATGTCTGTACTAAAAGAGCATTCTTTATGGTATTCCATAACTTCCCCACTAAAAGTGACTTTTTGCACTATCAATGCAAATGTAAATGCGGCGACACAGGTAATCGGTCAAGTTCTGCTCGCCGCGATTAATGGTGCCAATAATGGCAAAAGCCTCGCTAAGTTCGTTGCTTGCATCGCAGAAAGCGCGATACCCATTCTCACGGGCATTAGTTAGAACTGCGATGATGTCTCTGTTGATTTGTTCCATAACTTCCTCCGTTGTTTGATGCCTCACATTACCACACACAAACAACGTGTCAAATGTTTTTTAATGCCGATCACGTAAACATAACGATAACATATGTTGAATATATCTAACAATTTCGACATACCTCAGTTATTTTGATGGAATGTCGATTATAATTAACATTTTTCGACTACATATCATCAACCATACTTGCGAATGGCATAACAAAATCGTCTGGCTTGCTGTATCCTAGAGACAGCTTGTTAAATGCACCAGAACTAGCATCAACCTGATCTTTAAACTTGCTGGCAGGAAATAGCTTTAATTCGTCAATGAATTCTTTATTCCACTCGCCACGAACAAGTTTAACATTTCCAGCCTCAATTTGCACTGATAGCGGCTCCGCTCGCGCTTCTTTAGAACCTGAAACAGGTTCTTTCTTTATGGTAAATCCTGCCAGATTGCGTATGGTAGATTGTGCGCTTTCCTTACCACCTGATCCCGGCTCTTGCTCAATCCAGATATTGACGTTTACGCCGTCAGTCTCGGCTGTTTGCCTGATTACCGCCTCACGCTTTGGCGCTTCCCATTGTCCTTTTACAACGTCTGTAATGTAAAACACACCATCAGAGCCAATGCCCATCTTAACACCAGCAGTACGTGCGCCTCCGCCTTCTGTGCCCGCCTTATCCCAATAACGAACAGTCTTTGTTAGCGCAGGACATGCCGACACAATATCGATCTTTTCCCAATCGAAGAAACCACCACCACGCGGGGCAGGACGTTGCTGCATTTGACCTGCATACGCAAACGTGCCCATGATCTTTTTATCACGCTCCACAACCTCACGCGGGAAACGCTCAGGAAAAAGTAACTCGCCTTCCTCTGTGCGCGGATCTTCCCATCCGATAGATGTGTAGCATTTACGCTCAGGCTCAAACTCCATCGGCAAGCACAAATGCTCATACCCGTAATCGTCAGAAAGAATGAACCCAGACACATCCTCTTCGTGCAATCGCTGCATAACGATGATAACGGCGGATTTTTCAGGGTCATTTAGTCGCGTTGGCAGCGTCTCTTGAAATACGCGAATTGCCTTTGGCCGCTCAACCTCTGAAAACGCATCTTCGACGTTTTGCGGGTCATCCCATATCACCCTGTCACCACGGCGACCAGTCATAGACTTAACCGCCCTTGCCTGCCTAAACCCTGTCGCGTCGTTTTCAAATGATGTTTTCTGGTTTTGATCGGCGGTTAATTTGATGGGCCATCGTTCACTGAACCATTCGGATGTTATCAATCGACGCATCTTTGTGGTATCACGAATGGCTAGTTCCTGCTCATGTGACGCTGATATGATACGTGTTGACGGTTTAGTGATCCATTCCCACGCGGGCCAATAAACGTTAACCAGAGACGATTTAGACGTACCAGGTGGAACGTTAATAAGTAAACGTGTTAATTCCCCATTTGTTACAGCTTCCAAGTGTTCGCAGATAGCATCCATATGCCACCCCCACTTAAGAGGCATACCCGGATCAATAACAGGCCATGCCTGCCTTACAAACTCCGCAAGGCTTCTGCGGCATAGCTCTTTCTCGATATTGATAAAATCGGCATGTGTTAGCTGCATATTCGCATTATATCACATGGTTAATACTACACAAGTTTATGTGTTATTAACATTCCGTTTCGCGTTCTAGCATATCTTCAATCATTTCATTTTCCGATTGCAGCAATTCTATTTCGTCGTTTGCTTCGTTTAGCTGGTGCATAACAAGCGCAAGATGCGAACTTGTGGCGATCAGTTCTTCACGCAACCTATCAATCTCACCCAAAGCCCAATGCGCGGCCTCACCATCATAAACACCGCCTGTCGTGTATATTTTGGTTGNTTTGCTTAGTATGTCTATGTTTCTCACCAGTCACCTCCATCGTTTTCAATTAAAGGAAATGTACAAACAACATAATCAGGATCAAATCCGCCATTCTTGCGCATCACCCTCTTGCCATCTTTTTTTCTCATCAAGCAAAGTCTGCCAGACGCTGAAAACAGCCAATACTCATCACTCCAGTCATCATTCAACAAAGAAAGATGGTGGACAATATCTTCCTGTTTCATGTTGCATACCAGTATGACATTACATCGTGATCTAAGAAAAACGCGTCACAACAATTAATTTTCCAAACACTTTTTAGATGCTTAGATCGTGTGCGAGTAACAAAAAATTGACGATCTCCATAAGTCTTAACCCGCAACTCCACGTTATAAGGCGCGTATTCTGCGTTAATCCACATTTAACACATCCTTAATGATATTGCGCCACGTCTCGCGCATTTCCATTACCTCTGTCTCGCCGCTTTGGTCGTAAACGTCTTTATATCCACGTCTCATGGTTAGATCGTTTTCAATGGCAAGTGCGATCTGTTCGTATTTGTCTTTGCCGTCACGCAATGCAAATTTTACAGCAAGATCGTTTTTCATTCGAACATCTCCGGGCATTCTGCTTTCCATGCCGCTTCGCATTGTTCTTTAGTTTCGAATGTAACATGCAATGGCAACGGATTATCAATGTACATTACTCCATTAGCTCCAACCTTGTCGTCTCCGTGGCTGATCAGGATGCACGATTTCGCATAACCCGGTTTACCGATCTGCGCACCTTCCCACATTGCAAGGCGACCAATCAGCTTAAATGCATCAATGCATTCCGCCATCATGTCAGCGGGAATATAAACGCTATCTTCCCCGACAATCTGTCCTTGACGTACATCACGCTTCTTTGGTCCATCAGGAACGTATTCCCAATTCGTAGCACCAAGAACATTTAGCAAAGCTGGGCGCAACTCGTCACCATCAATCCACATCAACGAACCGTGGTGCACTTTGAAAATGGCTTGACCAACCTTAAACCGCGTTCCATCAGCCGCATCTTTAGCCGCTTCGAAGAGTGTTTGTTTGATGGCGTGCGGGTATAGTCTGCGGTATCCTTCGTTGTCATCAGACCAAGACAAACAGCCCCGATCTCTATAGCTGAAGCTACTGTTTAGCCATGCAAGATACTTCCAATCTGAAATTGCATTATACTTTCCATGCTCAAAAACTTTGCACCCAGCATTAGCAAACGCATCGCGAATAGCGTTATGCATTTCCTCATTCTCAATATCGCAAGCCATAACGCAATCACCCTTGCGCGGTGTTACAACGTTGCCTTGTTCGTCTAGTAGTGCGATTTTCATATCTCAACCTCCACCAAAATGTTGCGGCTCTTCGCTTGTGGGATGGCGCGGGACGCTACCTACCCATTCTGAACCATCATAGCAAACCGGGAAATAAACCCTGTCGTGCGTCCACACGAAAAAAGGCTTCCCGTATTCGCTACCATATCCGGCATCAAAATCTTTCATTAGTTCATCATGAGTTAGCGACTGAAATATAATATTTTCCCAGCAGTCACCATGATCAAACATTTCATCGGTAATCATGTTTTTCCAATTATCGTAATACATATCTATACCTCCTATCAACACTATAACCGATCTCACGCACAATAAAAGCACTTATTGACAAACGCAATAATGTTGCAAACTCACTCGTCGGCGCTAGAATATCGTGCGAATGATCTCACATACTCCGATCATGAATACGCAACCATTCCATAAACTGCGCATTTTCTTTCGTATCTTTCACGGTTAACGGTACTGGTTTTCCGTCCTGTCCGTATATGAAGCCTTTGATCGTGTCTGGATTATTTTTCATCACTCACCCCATGTTGTTTTTTGTTGGCCAAGTATTTGGTCTAGTGTGACGCGGCGGCCATCGTCGTATCCGTCATCCTCAAACAAATCTAATTCGCCGAAAATACCATCCCAATGGGCGACAACCGCCTCATCCCAATCTGCCCAAAATGTATCAGGCAAAGTTGCACCAGCCTTCACAAAAGCATCAATCACAGCCTGACGCTTTTCCTCTGGGACTTCCGCAGTCGGTATCCAGTCGCCGGGTTGTAGTTTGAATGTCATTTCAATTCTTCCTTAAACCCCCAAAAATACCGCACTGGAAACGCACCATCGTCACGCGCCCTATGGAAGTCAAAACCA
>NZLH01000045.1 GCA_002694155.1 Pusillimonas sp.
AGGAATCTCCATGAAAAATCAGAAAATCCGCATCCGTTTGAAAGCTTTCGATTACAAATTGATCGATCAGTCTGCGGCTGAAATTGTTGAGACAGCCAAGCGTACGGGCGCGGTTGTGCGGGGTCCTGTACCTCTGCCCACTCGTATTCGCCGTTACGATTTGCTTAGTTCGCCCCACGTGAACAAAACAGCGCGTGACCAAATGGAAATTCGTACCCATCAGCGTTTGATGGATATTGTTGACCCAACCGACAAGACAGTCGATGCGCTCATGCGTCTTGATCTGCCTGCAGGTGTCGACGTTGAAATTGCACTGCAGTAAGTAATTACCGTTTTGAACGCGTAATGGAACGCCATGCTCAATGCATGGCGTTTTGCTTTGCGCCTTTTGATTTGGAAAGTGCGTTATGTCCCTGATTCAGGATGCCTGGTTTTATTGGGTGGCGGTACCGGCGGTATTGATTGTTGGCATTGGTAAAGGCGGGTTCGCCGGTGGGCTGGGTATGTTGGCCGTGCCGCTGATGTCGTTAACTGTGTCGCCGGTGCAGGCGGCCAGCATCATGCTGCCCATACTCTGTGTAATGGATATCACCGGCCTGAAGGCGTGGATTCGCTCCTGGGATCGCGACTTGATGATCAAATTGATACCTGGCGCGCTGGTAGGCACGCTAATTGGTTACCTCACATTTGAATATATTAGCGACGATGCGTTGAAGTTGATTCTGGGTGTAATGGCTGTTTTGTTCACGTTGAATCACTGGACGAAAGGTTTGCGGCCCGTCAGGCCGGCAAAAGAAGTGCCGCCGCTGCGAGATCATATCTCGGGCGGCTTTTGGGGCATGTTGTCGGGGTTTACCAGCTTTCTTGCCCACGCGGGTGCCCCACCCATCATGATTTACTTGTTACCTAAACGGCTTGACACTCGCACGCTGGTTGGCACGGTTACCATTTTCTTTGCCATCGTCAACTATGTGAAGTTGATCCCCTACGCCGTTCTGGGCCTGCTGGATGCAACGAATTTAGGAACTTCCCTGGTGCTGTCGCCGCTGGCCGTTATTGGGGTTTTGCTTGGCGTATGGCTGCACGACAAGGTTAACCCGCAAGCGTTCTATCGCTTAATGTATACCTTTCTTTTTCTGACCGGTATCAAGCTGGCATGGGACGGGGTTTCAGGGGTGTTTATGCCCCTTTGATAACCCGACCTGCGCTGTAGACGGTGTCAATGGCGCGCTCATCAGCCAGTGTCATTTGAACGAATAACAGCTCTTCAATGGAGTTGCAATATTGCGTGCGGAATTCCAGTAATGGCGTTGACGCCGGATTCAGCACTACCAAATCAGCCTCCATTCCAGCTTCAATTGATCCAATCTTGTTATCCAGATGCAGTGCTTTGGCCGCGCCGCGCGTGGCTAAATAAAAAGCCTTTGCGGCGGAAACCGAGTATCCGCTTAGCTGACCAACCTTGTATGCCTCCCCCATAGATTTCAGCATACATAGCGAAGTGCCGCCGCCAACGTCGGTAGCCAGGCCCGTGCGTACCGCCAGGCCGGCTGATTCGGGCTGGAGTGCGCGTTGAAAATTGAAGAAGCCGCTACCCAGAAATGTATTCGACGTCGGGCAATGAATGACCGATGAGTCGGTTTCAGCCAAATGATGCCATTCTGTTTCTTCAAGGTAAATGGCATGGCCGAACAGGGCGCGGGGGCCGGTTAGCCCATAGTGAGCGTAAACATCGATATAGTTGGCACGATCAGGAAACAATTCCTTCACCCATTCAACTTCGTCTTTATTCTCTGAAACATGGGTTTGCATGTAGGCTGAAGGGTGGGCTTTCCAGAGCGCGCCGGCTGCTTCCAGTTGAGCTTCGGTGCTGGTGGGCGCAAACCGGGGTGTAATCGCATAAGACAGCCGACCTTTTTCGTGCCATTTTTGCAGCAGGGTAAGGGAATCGTCGTATCCCGATTGCGCGGTATCCTGAAGCGCTTCGGGAGCGTTGCGGTCCATTAGCATTTTCCCGGCAATCATACGTAACCGGCGCGCATGGGCTTCCTGGAAAAAGGCCTCGACAGAGTTGGGGTGCACAGTGCAGTAAACGGCCGCAGTGGTGGTGCCGTTTCGGGCGAGCTCATCGAGGAATATGCGCGATACCTGCCCTGCGTATTCCAGGTCATCGTAGCGTTGCTCGGCCACAAATGTATAAGTATTGAGCCAGTCGATTAATTGCGCACCGTAGGCCCCGATAATAGGCAACTGGGGGTAGTGGACGTGAGTGTCGATGAAGCCTGGAGTAATGAGGTGGTTGGGAAAAGATTTCACCTCGCAGCCTTCCAGCCGTGACGCGCCGTCTGAATAGGCTCCGGCGTACTCAATCGTTCCGTCGTTGATAATGATTAAACCATCGGATTCGTGAACCAATGCGTTTTCATCGCCCACACTAAACGGGTTGTTGTTGAATGTAATGAACGGCCCTCGGATGGCAAAGCGTTCATTGCCGGCTGGTTGAGTATTCGACATGCTGGGTGTAAATCCGTGGTTTTGCAGTTGTAGTTATAAATTTTGAACGAAATATGCGTTTCTTAGGCTGAACTTTACATGAAATAAAACCGCCCGGTGAAGTGCGTGCTGTGAGGCATAACGTAAGTCTTGTCCAACAAAAGAAAAATACTTATCAAGGTGCTTGCTTAACTTGAGTTACTCATGCTATAGTGCGAGGCTAACCAGAAAACGGCTTTGCCTACTTTTGGTATGAAACAAGAATTTTTGTGAATGGCGGTTTTATTCACGCAATTAGCCCCGACCAATCGCAGTCGGGAATGGAGAAAACAATGTCGAACTCGACACCTACGCCTGCCGCGCATCGGCTCGGGCTTGTAGGGCGCAAGGTCGGCATGACCCGTATCTTTACCGAGGAAGGTGAGTCCATCCCGGTAACTGTACTGGACGTGTCGAACAACCGTGTGACCCAAGTCAAGACCCCCGAATCCGATGGCTACGCAGCCGTGCAAGTTGCTTATGGTGCACGTCGTGCTTCCCGTGTTACCAAGCCTCTGGCAGGTCACTTCGCCAAGGCCGGCGTTGAAGCCGGTAACATCGTTAAAGAATTCCGTCTCGACCCTACAAAAGCCGCAGAATTTGCTGCCGGCTCAGTAGTGGCTGTAGAAAGCGTATTCGAAGCGGGCCAAAAAGTCGACGTTACCGGTACCACAATCGGTAAAGGCTTTGCGGGCAACATCAAGCGTCACCACTTCAGTTCTCAGCGTGCTTCGCACGGTAACTCCGTGTCGCACCGCGCGCCTGGCTCAATCGGTCAGGCACAAGATCCGGGCCGNATTTTCCCCGGCAAGCGCATGGCNGGNCACNTGGGTGACGTTACCCGCACTATTCAGAATCTTGACATCGTTCGCGTCGACGCNGANCGTGGCTTGTTGNTGGTNAAAGGCGCTGTGCCNGGCCACAAGAANGCCAACGTTATNGTGCGCCCCGCAATCAAGATGTCGGCNAAGAAAGGAGCGTAATNNATGGAACTCAAGCTCCTGAATGATCAAGGTCAATCNGCTTCCACCGTNGCTGCGCCCGACACCGTNTTCGGTCGCGACTTCAACGAAGCGCTGGTTCANCAGGTTGTGGTGGCCTTCCAGGCNAANGCCCGCAGCGGCAACCGCGCCCAGAAAGACCGNGCTGAAGTCAAGCACAGCACCAANAAGCCNTGGCGTCAAAAAGGTACGGGCCGCGCCCGCGCCGGTATGACTTCCTCGCCNATCTGGCGTGGAGGTGGCCGTGCATTCCCGAANTCGCCNGANGAAAACTTCAGCCACAANGTCAACAAGAAAATGTATCGCGCCGGTATTCGTGCGATTCTTTCCCAGTTGGCTCGTGAAGGTCGTATCNCTGTNGTTGATTCGTTCCAGCTCGACACCCCCAAAACCAAGCAGGCNGCNGCCAAGCTTAAAGGTATGGGTCTCGAGTCGGTTCTTATCATCACCGACGCACTGGACGAAAACGTTTATCTCGCTACGCGCAACCTGCCACACGTTGCGGTAGTTGAACCGCGTTATGCCGATCCGCTTTCGCTGATCCACTACAAGCAAGTGTTGATCACCAAGCCGGCTATCGCTCAACTCGAGGAGATGTTGGGATGAACGCCGAACGCTTAATGCAAATTATTCTGGCACCCGTGGTTACCGAAAAAGCCACCCAGGTTGCCGAGCAAAATCAGCAAGTCGCTTTCCGCGTCGCCGCTGACGCCACCAAGCCGGAAATCAAGGCTGCCGTTGAATTGCTCTTCAAGGTTGAAGTGGAATCTGTACAGGTTCTGAACCAGAAGGGTAAGGAAAAGCGCTTTGGCCGTTTCATTGGTCGTCGTCGCAATGAGCGCAAGGCTTATGTCTCGCTCAAAGAAGGCCAGGAACTCGACTTTACGGAGGTGAACTAAATGGCACTCGTAAAAGTCAAGCCAACCTCGGCAGGCCGTCGCGGCATGATCAAGGTGGTGTCGCCCCAGTTGCACAAGGGTGGCCCATTNGAAGGTCTGCTGGAAAAGAAAAAGCGCGGTTCCGGCCGTAACAACAATGGTCACATCACGGTNCGTCACCGTGGGGGNGGNCANAAGCAGCANTANCGNNTTGTCGACTTNCGTCGNAACAAAGANGGTATNGNCGCNAAAGTAGAGCGTCTGGAATACGACCCGAANCGNACTGCGCATATTGCNNTGCTGTGCTACGCCGATGGCGAGCGCCGCTACATTATTGCGCCCCGCGGTCTGGAAGTNGGTAGCACNCTGTTGTCCGGTAAAGATGCACCNATNCGTGCCGGNAACGCNTTNCCTATCCGTAACATTCCAGTCGGTTCCACTATTCACTGCATCGAAATGCAACCNGGCAAAGGCGCGCAAATTGCNCGNTCNGCCGGTTCGTCAGCGGTTCTGCTGGCGCGCGAAGGGGTTTATGCCCAGGTTCGCCTGCGTTCCGGTGAGGTTCGTCGCGTTCATATCGATTGTCGCGCAACCATTGGTGAAGTGGGTAATGAAGAACACAGCTTGCGTCAAATCGGTAAAGCCGGNGCCATGCGTTGGCGCGGTATNCGCCCCACCGTNCGTGGTGTGGCAATGAACCCGATTGATCACCCNCATGGTGGTGGTGAGGGACGTACTGGCGAAGGCCGNGAGCCGGTTAGCCCATGGGGCACACCGNCNAANGGNTATCGTACTCGTCGTAACAAGCGCACNGACAACATGATTGTCTCGCGTCGCAAGCGCAAGTAAGGGGCGAACTAAATGGCACGTTCTATCAAAAAAGGCCCATTTGTCGATGCGCATCTGCTTAAGAAAGTAGATGCTGCAGTCGAGGGCAAAGACAAAAAGCCGATCAAAACCTGGTCGCGCCGTTCCACCATCCTGCCCGAGTTCATTGGGCTGACGATTGCTGTGCANAATGGCCGCCAGCATGTTCCCGTTTACATCAACGAGAACATGGTCGGTCACAAGCTCGGCGAGTTCGCGCTGACCCGTACGTTCAAAGGGCANGCAGCGGACAAAAAGTCCAAGAGGTAAGTGATGGAAACTACAGCAAATATTCGTGGCGTTCGTATTTCTGCGCAAAAAGCNCGTCTGGTTGCGGACATGATCCGTGGCAAGTCGGTNGCCCANGCGCTNAATATNCTTNCGTTNACNCCTAAAAAAGCCGCGGGCATCNTGAAGAAAGCCCTTGAGTCCGCGATCGCCAACGCCGAACACAATGACGGCGCCGATATCGATGAACTGAAAGTCACGACAATCTATGTCGANAAGGCTGAGTCATTGAANCGTTTCTCGGCCCGTGCAAAAGGCCGCGGTAACCGCATCGAGAAACAGACTTGCCACATTGTGGTCAAGGTCGGCGCGTAAGGAGTCGCAATGGGACAGAAAGTACACCCNACCGGGTTCCGCCTCGCGGTCAATCGTAACTGGACTTCTCGTTGGTACGCCGACGACAAGGCTTTCGGCGGTATGCTTGCCGACGATATCCGCGTGCGCGAATACCTGAAGAAGAAATTGAAATCCGCTTCGGTCGGTCGAGTNNTNATCGANCGTCCNGCCAAGAATGCCCGTATTACCGTCTACTCGGCTCGNCCGGGTGTGGTAATTGGCAAGCGNGGCGAAGACATCGAGAANCTCAAGGCNGATTTGCAGCGCCTCATGGGCGTGCCTGTGCACGTGAACATCGAGGAAATCCGCAAGCCTGAAACAGACGCTCANNTNATTGCCGACTCNATCGCGCAACAGCTGGAAAAACGTATCCAGTTCCGTCGCGCCATGAAGCGGGCCATGCAAAATGCCATGCGCCTCGGTGCGCAAGGCGTGAAAATCATGAGCTCGGGTCGTTTGAACGGCATCGAAATTGCCCGTACCGAATGGTATCGCGAAGGTCGTGTGCCCCTGCACACCCTGCGCGCCAACATCGACTACGGCACTTCCGAAGCCGCCACTACCTACGGCATTATCGGTATCAAAGTCTGGGTCTATAAAGGCGACATGTTGCCCAACGGCGAAATGCCTCCTGAAGCAGCCGCACCGCGCGATGAAGAACGTCGTTCACGTCGTCCTCGCGGCGAGCGTCCTGAGGGTCGTCGTCCGGCGCGTGGTCGCGGGCCTCGCAAGTCTGATGCTGCAACAGCAGCACCAGCTGAAGGAGAATAATTATGTTGCAACCCTCACGCAGGAAATACCGCAAAGAGCAGAAGGGCCGTAATACCGGCCTGGCTACGCGCGGTGCACAGGTATCGTTTGGTGAGTTCGGTTTAAAAGCCACAGGTCGTGGCCGCTTAACAGCTCGTCAAATTGAAGCCGCGCGTCGTGCGATCAACCGTCGTATTAAACGTGGTGGCCGTATCTGGATTCGTGTATTCCCCGACAAACCTATTTCCCGTAAGCCTGCAGAAGTGCGTATGGGTAATGGTAAGGGTAATCCGGAATACTGGGTCGCTGAAATTCAACCCGGCAAGGTGATTTACGAAATGGAAGGTGTTAGTGAAGAACTGGCACGTGAAGCGTTCCGCCTGGCCGCGGCCAAGTTGCCGATTTCTACGACGTTTGTCAGCCGTCGTATCGGTGCTTAAGGAGAAACGTTATGAAAGCCAGCGAACTCCGTTCCAAAGAAATGAATGAGCTTCAAACAGAGCTCGAGAGCCTGCTCAAGGCACAGTTTGGTCTGCGCATGCAGCGTGCTACTCAGCAACTCTCCAACACCAGTCAGTTGGGCAAAGTACGTCGCGATATCGCACGTGTGCGTACCGTCATGACTGAGAAGGCAGGAAAGTAATATGAGCGAAACTCAAAACACCACCGCCAAACGCCAGCGTACTCTGGTTGGTAAAGTTGTCAGCAACAAGATGGATAAAACCGTGGTTGTTCGCGTAGAACGCCGTGTTAAGCATCCTGTATATGGCAAGATTGTGATTCGTTCCGCCAAGTACAAAGCGCACGATGAAACCAATCAGTACAACGAAGGCGATACAGTCGAAATTGCTGAAGGTCGTCCTATCAGCCGCGACAAAGCCTGGACGGTTACTCGTCTGATCGAGGCAGCACGCGTTATTTAAACGCACTGTTGTTCGATAAAAGGCCAGGTCTGCATTTTTGCAGAGCCTGGCCTTTTTTATTACTCCCGCACCATTTCCCCTGTAGCGTGATTGGGTGTGTATTTGGGCGCATCGGCCGGGTTCAGCACCCCTACAGCCGCAGTTTCCCGCAAAGTGCCGACGGGTGCGCACCGCGGCGCAATATAAAGCCAATTTCCCTATCCGTACTCGGTAAATCCACATCTAATACCTTGATCGAACCGGATGCGATCTCATAAGCTAGGTATTCCGGCGAAACCGCGCAAATGACATCGCGATGCTGTAGCAAGCCACACAGTAAACCCAGGTCACTTGCCTGAGCGACGGCTGAACGCGCAAATGGAAGGCAGGAATGTCGAACAGGATCCTTCATTGGACCTCGCCACGATCAAGGAATCCCGGTTTACCCGGTCGGCCAAGCGATGCTTCACTGTGCGCCATATGCGTGACTAACAACTGTGCCGCCGGCGATAAAGACGCGCGCGATCTAATACATAAATGTAACTGTCGTTTCGCCCAGGGCTCATCCAGCTCAAGGACTTGAATTTGTAATGCTTTGGCTTGGGTTTGCGCGACACGCCGGGGCAGTATGCCAGTGCCCAAATCTGCTTCCACCATTAAACACAAGGCATCGTAACCCGAGACTTGGAAGCGACAGCGCCATGTTCTGTTCAAGGCCAATGCAGAACGGGTTAATTGCAGGTTCATTTGGCTACCGTGGGGCAGCCCAACATACGGAAAGCCCAGAGTTTCTTCGAAGCGTACTTTGCTGCGCTTGGCCAGTGGGTGGCCTTGAGACGTGATAATGGCCAGCTCGTCGGCGCGATATGGCAGATACGTTAAATCTTTAAGGGGCTCATCCATGACCAGCACACCAATGTCGGCCGTATTTTCGGCAACAGCTTGGGCAATGTCCGTACTCATGCGTTCGGACAGGTCAACTTGGATATTGGGATATGTTTTAAGAAACGAGCCCAGCTCGCCGGGCAGAAACTGTGTAATGGCAGACAAGTTAGCGTGAATACGAATATAGCCTTTGTCGCCCGAGCCATAATCTTGAATATGCGTTTCCAGCGCGCCCAGGTCGTTCAAAATTCGGTGGGCACGATCAATTAGCGCGCGCCCCGCCGGGGTTGCTTTCAGCCCCTTATTGCTGCGCTCTACTAACGCAACGCCCAAATGTTCTTCCAGGTCGCTGATTCGACGACTAATAGCGGCTGCGGCAATGTGTTCTTGTTCTGCAGCTGCGCTAATGGTGCCGGCTTGAATTACCCGGATAAAAAGTTTGAGCGATTTTGGGTCTATAGCCATAACATTACGCGATAATAAAGCGTTCAATATTTGAATATATGCGTTTATCATCGCATAAAACGATGATGACATCGAAAATAACCGCTTTACATTGAAGGTCACTTGCCAGGAAGATTACGGGAAGCGAGAAGATAAAAATGAGGAAGTTATGACGCAGGACAAGCAGGAAACCCCCATGGCGCTGGAAGGCGTTAAGGTACTGGAACTGGGCGCGCTGATTGCCGGCCCGTATGCCAGTACGTTATTGGCGCAGTTTGGCGCTGAGGTGATCAAAATTGAGCCCCCGGGCACGGGTGACCCGTTGCGCACCTGGCGCAAGCTGCACAACGGCACGTCGTTATGGTGGTATTCGCAAAGTCGAAACAAGAAGTCGGTTACGCTGAATTTGAAAGATCCCGAGGCGCAGGAGATGGTGCGCAAGTTGGCGGCTGAGGCCGATATCGTGATCGAGAACTTTCGGCCCGGTACGCTGGAAAAATGGGGCTTGGGTTGGGAAACCTTGTCGGAACTGAACCCGTCTTTGATTATGGTGCGTATTTCAGGCTATGGGCAAACCGGTCCGTATAGCCAGAAGCCCGGGTTTGCGGCTATTGCAGAATGCATGGGCGGCTTGCGCTATGTCACGGGCTACCCCGATCGTGCACCGGTACGCACCGGCGTGAGCCTTGGCGATACGCTGGCTTCGCTGTACGGGGTGGTGGGGGCGCTTATGGCGCTGTATCACATTAAAGCCAATAAAGGCCAGGGTCAGTTTATTGATGTGGCCTTATACGAAGCGGTGTTTGCCGTGATGGAAAGCCTGATTCCTGAATACGCCGCAACGGGCACTATACGCGAGCGAACCGGTGCCGCCCTGCCGGGTATCGTGCCGTCCAATACCTATTTGTGTAAAGACGGTAACTATGTGGCTATTGCTGGCAACGGCGACGGGATTTTCAAACGGCTGATGAATGCTCTTGGTCGGCCCGACTTGGCCGAGAACCCCGAGCTTGAGCATAACGATGGCCGTGTGCGGCACACTGAAATGCTGGACGGCGTCATTGGCGATTGGGCCGCAGAAAATGAATTGCAGAACGTGTTAGACACATTGGATGCCGCATCGGTGCCGTGTGGGCGTATTTATACCGCTAAAGATATTTATGAAGACGCGCACTATCAGGCGCGTGAAATGATTCAGCGTTTTGAAATGGCCGATGGTGCACCTATAGACTTGCCCGGCATTGTGCCCAAGCTTAGCCAAACCCCGGGCCGAACACGTTGGTTGGGCCCTGAGTTGGGGCAGCACACACGCGAAGTGCTGGAATCAATTGGTGTGACGCCCGAACAGTACGAAAAAATGAAACAGGCCGGCCTGGCGTAATTGCTGCGGTGTGCCTGAAACAGGAAATGGATATGCAAGAACGACAACGTGTTTATATACAGGAAGTATCGGTACGCGACGGGTTTCAAATAGAGGCCAAGTTCGTCCCTACGGAACAAAAAATCGAACTCATCAATGCGCTAAGCCGCACTGGCCTGGCCAAAATTGAAGTTACCTCATTTACTTCGCCCAAAGCCATTCCCAATTTGGCAGATGCCGAAGCAGTGATGAGCCAGATCGACCGTGTGCCCGGCGTGGTGTATGCCGCGCTGGTGCCCAATGTGCGCGGTTGCGAACGCGCCCTGGCCTGCAATGTGGATGAAATCAATTTATTCATGTCGGCCAGCCGCACGCATAATCTGGCTAATATCCGCATGACGCCAGAGCAATCGCTTGAGCAGTTTCAGAAGGTGGTGGATTTTACCGGCGATAAGGCGTTGTTGAATGCTTCGGTGTCAACCGCCTTTGGCTGTCCTTTTGAAGGTGAAGTGCCGGCCGACCGCGTGATGGAGTTAATTCAGCGTTACGTTGATATGGGCATTCAGGGGGTGAGCCTGTGTGACACCACGGGCGTGGCCAACCCCACCCAGGTGCGCGAGTTGTGTGAGCGGGTACGCAAACGCTGGCCTTC
>NZLH01000046.1 GCA_002694155.1 Pusillimonas sp.
CATTTTTTCGTGTTCTATATTACATTTTAAATTTTTACGAATAACCTCCATAAGATTAGGATCTTCTTCCAGTTGTTTTTTCGGAACTCCATAATAATAACTTTTTTCTCTTGGAATGTCAAGATCAAAAAACATTTTTTCTTGATTATTTTCTGAGTCAAGCAAGCCAAATGTAGATACCCGAGCCGTATTAATACGCTTAGTCTGCGTAGTCATTATAGGCTGTGTATTTTGAAAAACGTTTAACATATGATATGTTGTCGCCACTAAATTATTTATTGAATCCCAAAATTTCATTAACGGTACAGGACCTATTATATCAGATAATTTTGAATTGTCAACTAAAAAAATACGATCAAACAAGGCAGAGCGAGCATATTCCTGAAAGACATTAAAAAGTAGTTTATTTTGCAAGAGTTTTTCACCAGAAACATTGTCTTTCTGTGGAATAATGTATATTACTTTTATTTTTGTTTTAGTTTTAATTTTCTGTAAAATTTTTAAAGAAGCACCAGAGACAGCACCGCAACTTGTTATAAATAAAGTTTCAGGCATCACCCCCTCTAGAAAATTATTTATGCCTTTCGGCATATTGCTTTTTTCATAAAGTTCGGGGCCATCCTGATGCTTAAGACCAAATGTTGTTTTGGTCTTTTTTAATCCTACATCTATTTTTTTTATTTGATACTGTGGGTATTGCGACAGGTGATCCGCTACATTACAGCCTGCTTTACCCAAACCTATAACGGTTTGCATTTGGTCCTCTTGTTATTCTCTTCTTCTAGCTTTTTTTGCAGCTTTTCTGATTGCTTTCTTTTTCTGTGCAGCAGTCTGAGTTTTTCTCTGACTATGTGGTCCAGCAACCTTTTTAACTTTAAAGTATCTTGTTGTTGCTGGCTCCAGTGCATCAGCTACTAGGGGAATACCACCGACAATCGCACCTGCTGTAGTCTTAAGCCAAGTATCAAAACCAGAAGCTTCTGCTGCTGTTTTTACTGCATTAGCTGCACCGCCTTTAGCAAACTCTTGAAACTTTTCAATTAGTTTGCCCTTTACATCATCTAGTGCTTTTCCTGCCAAACCTTTAATCCCAGTTATAAAAGGCTTTGCATATTCATAAGCTTGATATAGAAGAACAGCGGCTGTGGTTGTTGCAAAAACTTTTTTGAATAAACCTTGAATGTTTCCTATGGGCTTAAATACTTTATCGTTAATGAATTTAGAAATATTGTCGAGTTTTAGTTTTTTAAGTACGTTGGTTATCTCTTTAAAGATTGGATTGATAACTTGTGATTGTATCAAGNTNATNAANTTTTNNGCAGCTTNACCNGTNGTATCTTTNATNGACNGNCCNATNNCNNTTGCTANNTTTTTAATTGGAGTCANCTGACCTGATACTTGTTTTCCAATAAANTTTTTAATAGAATCAAGCATACCTTCATATAANTCTTGTTGTTCAAGNATTTGTCGATAATATTCATTACTATCTGACTCTANAAGAATNGGANTGACACCTAAAAANTCNTGTATGTATTGNGGNTTTTCAGCTAACTGTTGAGCTTTGGANTAATTATTCCAATTCTCCATTATTGATTTCATCTCGCTCACTNTTTAAGAACCTTGTCTAGTTCAGCNTTTAATTGNTTAAGAAGCTGTGTTATTCGCCCTGCTGCAACGAGGTTGCCNTTCTTTGCAAACTGTTTTAATTTATTTTCAACCTGATTTAAGATGGCACGCTCTTTGTCATCAACNCCAGANTGAGTTTTANNTGCAGCTTTCATTTGTTGTTTTTTGTATTCTGCTGATGATANCTTTTGNTNNATNTCTTCTAGAATAAGTTGTTTNATATATTCTTTTGTAANATTCATTTTATTATCCCTATTTAATATTNAAAGGCGACATATTAGCCCAATTTTTTCCACCTTCGTGGTTAATTTTAAANGCTCCAAACCTTGTATTACTAAATAGTTTAGAAATTTTATTTATGTCATATTGATCTTCTTCTGCTAGNTCNATGACTAAACTATCGTGNTTACAAAACTTAATAAAAGATTTTTTATCTCTTAAAAACTCCCAAACTTTGTAAGTTTGTTCAAATACTAAATCGGCAGCTGTAGATTGAATAATNTAGCTAATTGCATGATCTTCGTCTGCATCGATCTCTCGGCCAAACTGGGTGTACACCTTACCCAAAACTTTATCAAAATACATATCTTTTAGGATTTTACGGTCATAAATCTTATCTACCTTATCATCAGTGCTGTTTGGATTATAAAGCCAAGAAAAAATTCTTTTCTTTGCGTTTTCTCTGCTTTTAGTTCTGGTNAAAACATTTTTAAGATTCCAATCATGAAGATCTTCTTTNGGTTGATCGTGACCAAGCAGNGCTAAAGCAACTCTTANCTCACAAGCGTTGAAGTCCAATTCATATAGCCAGTCATTAGTGGGGGTAAGAACTTGACGATATTTTTTTGGAAGNGTCATGACTGGAAANGAATTTGGTTTTGTTGCNAGNCTTCCAGTAACGGTTTTAAACATATCGTAATCAATNTAAGGTTTGCAATTACTTACTAATTTGTGNATGTTTCTATCTTGAACCGTAAGACGATTNATCTGTGTTGGATCTANATTAACCTTTCNTGTTTTNATATCTGAAATAATTTTATTTATTTTTAAAAGCTGNTCATAATTTGTAGGNTTTGTATAGNTTTCAAAGACTTNTTCACAAATTTTATTNTTCATCTCTGCAAATGNTTCTAAATAATGACTNGGAATAAATTCATAAATACAATAGTCATTAATATCCAAACCTACTTCGTTCGCCGCTTTGAANGCTGCTTTGATTCTTGCTTGGACTGAGGACCACTCCCCTCTAATATTTTCTGGGCAAAGCTNNTCCAGGGATTTACCCCCGGTGTAAAGATTAGCATATTCNATCTCCNTATCTCGCAAGTAAGTAGCGTAGGACCAAGTTTTTGTGCAATTGTTTGTNATTTGTTCTTGAAANNTTCCCTTTTTGTATATTAGAGAACATTTATTTTTTTCATCAAATGTTTGAAAAAGCAATTTAATATCCAGAAGTTGANCCGCCTCCNCCAGTAGANCCNGCTGATGTTGNTCCAGTGCNNGTGCTTGGNAAATANGANGATGCAGANGCNCCAGCACNTTGACCAGTACNAACATTTTGAGACATCATAGCATTGTTTTTTACTCTTGTCAACTTAGAAAAATTGTTTTTTCTTTTATCAGCAAGAAANTTTGAAAAGTAAAGCATNGCTCCGAATAGATCTGTNTTTTTNTATTCAAACACTAATTTATCGATAAGTCTATTATACTGNGNTTTTTTTAACTTGACATTTTCTTCTATTAATCTTATCTTAATATATAANTTCATAAAAGTATANTCTGAATATATANTTGTAAATTTAGAATAAGTTGGATCAAAGTANGATATATCAGCTGGTCTTAATANTANNTCTCTNNNNGTTTTAAAAGANGAGTCTGATANTTTCTTTTTAATGCAGTTTTGATATTTTATTATTTCTACTCTTGGCCTGTGGGATATAAAAGACGCATAAGAAAAAAACATATATCTTTTAAATGATACATAACTAATATATTCTGCTTGTAAATAATATTTTGCAAAAAATTGTGCTGTATTTGTTACACCGTATTGCACCATATAATTTTTAAGTCTGTTGGAATTTAAATTTGCTGCTATTGCCGATGGTACATTTTTTCTTACATAAAATCCAAAAGATGCCGCTAATTTTACATAATCATAGAAAAAATCATTCGATAAGTAATTAACCCATTTGTCTGCGTCTTTGTCATACCTATCATCAGAGAACTCAATTATAAGGCCGCTGCATCTATAATCTGTTCTTGGAGAAAGTAAATATCCAGCTAATGTATGTGGTATCTCGGGATTTACTTCAGTAAATAAAATGTATTCTTTTGCAAAATCTAAAAAACTACTTATCTTATATTTGTCCTCATCGGATAAAAATACGTTGATAAAGCTTTGATCTAGTACATTTTCAAAATATTGTTGATAAGCCAAAACAACATTATCATGAGCTTTTGTCGGAGTTTGAATGTCCACAAAGGATGTCATTGATGTTCTAAGCCTCCCGCGTGCATCTAATACAAAATTTTTAAAATCACTATAAGCATCTGCAACAAAGTTAATAGCACCTAGACCATCTGTTGATATGGTTCGTAAGATATCGGGATCTGGAAAAACCAAACGCCCTGCAGTGTCAATTTTACCCCAGTTTGGTTTTTCATACCAAATATCTAATGGCTTTGGTAGTGGGTTATTGGAGTTGTCTTCGCTAGGATATACCTGTGAACTGGAGGCGTAATATTCTCTTTGAGTATAGAGATAGTCTGTGTTTAATTCATTACTGGCGAAAGGTACAATATCTATTTCTCTAGGCATAATATAAATAGTTTAGTAAGCTTTTTATCAATATTTGATGTCTATCTCATCTAAATTAACTTTTTTGGGGCGGCCAAGTATATTTTGCGCGTCTTCGCGCGCCTGTTTGTCACCTAGTCCGGTAATTTTCTTGACCTTTTGATGTAATGGTGTACTCTTATTTGCAGATGGGTCTTTACTTACGAGCCCCTTTGATTTCAATATGGCTTTTTTGTCTGAATCATACAAAGTAGCTTTTATTTTTGTTGTAAAATTTGATCCACTTGAGTATTCATGAACTATTGATGAAATTTGATAGTCACCAGCGATAAAAATGTTAGTATTTTTCCCTGCAGTGCCATCAAGAGTTGGAGCAGCAACTTTTATTTGCATACCTAGTTGAAAAAATGGCAACATAGCAGTTTTAATTTCAACTTCAAAAAACGAAGGGATAACTTGATCGTCAGCTCCTCTTACTTGCTCCATAACAAGTTTTTGTAGATCTGAATCCATTATTTCATTTATTTGAAAAGACAATACGGCGCCTGTTGCTGCGCCTCCAAAAATAAATTTTGGACATAAACTCTCAGAATTTCTTACTCTTTTATTATCTTTGGCACGCTTGACGTATATCAACATTCCACTAAATATTTCACTAACTGAAATTTTATTATCTGTATTAATTCTAAAAACCACTGGCCCATCGGCTCCAGCTGGGGTACCCGACGTGCCTCTAAACCCTGCACCATAGGCCGAGGACTTTGAGTCAAATTGAATTGGCGCGAGTTGTGATTGTGTAAAAAGTGGGTCATCACCACTGCCATCAAGATCCATCTGTAGAGGATATGTCATTTTTTTTAACGTAAAGTTTCCAACAGTGGACTGGTTATTTAGAACTTGTGCTTTTCTTTTTCTTGTTAAAGATACTAAATTTATTAATTCTTCCATTAATTGAAAAATAGTAAAATAATTTTGCTGCTTGCCGTATAACTTTTTAGCAAGTATATATCTTAAATTTTTTATTGATATCGGCACATCAAATAAGCTTCTTGTAGACAAAGTTAAGTTTGCTGGGTCTTTTACTTTTTGTTCGAACCCTTCAAATGTTATCTCTGAAAATAATAACATAGTTTTTTCTAGTGAACTCCTCATCCTTAAGAACGTTTCTTTATTTGTCCCAGGCTGAATCTTCCCAAGTTTGTTAATTTGAACTGGTAAAATTTTATATAATCTTTGATAAACCAATCTCATTATATCGCCAAATAGAATGTAATCAATTTGTTTTTGATTTCCTAAGTCTATTAGTAAAGCTGTGGCTTCTGCTTCATATCTAGATGTATCTCTTTCAGGTTCTTTTGAATCACCAGCTTTATCTCCCTCTTTTGGCTTTTCTTTAACTCTGGGAGTTACAGTAGATGGACTTTCGCCTGTCGCGGCCTTTCGCATGTCGTTTAATACATTTTGCTTAAATTTTGTAGAAACTGATTTACTTTCTTCTTTAGTTAAATCTTTTTTCTTTTGTTCTGAAAGTGATGCTTGATTGTAATAATCATAAATCTGTTGAGATGATAAATACACCGTACCAACAGCTGTACCGTATCTGTCACTAAAGTTAAAAGTTTCTTCTATCGCTTTTTTCAGCAAGTCATGTCTTAAGTTTGACAATTTCTCTATGGCGTTGTTTTTCTTATTTTCTAAGTGTTCTCTAGCCTGTTTAACACTTTCTTGATTATCAAATTTTTCACTAAGTTTTTTCTCTGTAATGTCCTCTTGTATTTGTTTATATTTTTCTCTCAAATCCTCGGCATCATCTATATCATCATATGCACCCGCGTCTTCTTTTGCTTCAAATTCTTCATCACTTAAACCTTTAAACAAGTTATCCATATGCTTGTATCCAGGGTTGTTTAATACCGCTTCTCTAGTTTTACTTATATATGTTGATTTTTCTTTATCTAACACTTTCATTTGTTCTCTTGCGCTATTAAGAGCACTTCTTTTATCAGCCTCTTCAGCAGTCAAATCTAACCCAAGAAAATCAAAAAGCAAATTGGAATTAAAAAGCGCTTCTTCCCTAGATTGAAAAGTCACGTCAAGCTGCACTTTTAAGTTTTCATCAACTGATATTTTTGTCTCAGTTAAAGTTAACATTAAGTTGAATCTCATCTGAGGTGAATTTAAGGCATATTTATTGATTAATTCTTGATCGCTGCACCCAAAAGAAATTGATAACCGTATATAAAACCTATCTGACCCTACCACGCCTGATGATCTAAACACCTGAGCAAAACTCACCGGATATCCAAATGCACGCATGATTCCAGCGATAGGGCTAGTAAAAGTATTGATAGAATCTAATACTAGCTGAGATTTGACAATGTAAGATTTCCCAAAAAAAGGCAAATCATTACCGTCTAACTGCATACTCAACGATTTTAAACCTATTTCGTTTCTTACATAATATTCCTGTTGTGCGCCAAATCTACGAAAGTCTCTACCTCTTTCAATACCAGAAACTCCCCTATCTCCGGTTGGACCAATCGGTATTAAAAATGGAACACCAGTTGCTTGATCAATCACTTGTAATTCAATTATTGGATACATCTTTGCATTTTCTAATGGTGTAAGATTTGAAATAAAATTATTTATAGCGCCTATGGTGCCGTCTCTTGAAACACCAGTTAAGGCATTAACAGAATCAAAACCCGCGGGCAGATAGGGAACATTCTGAAATGGATCTTTCACTGCCTCATCTACGCCCGTGCGATATAGGTCTAGATCTGGTATGTTATCTAAAAATATGTCCAGTAGCAACATTTGAGCATCAAACGCATTTGGGTCAATGCCTCCTATTACATCTTCCGGCGTATTTTTATTTGGATCGGCCATAACTTAATACTCCAAAGCTATTAAGATTTGTTCTAAAGGAACTGGTATTAATATTGTCTGACCAATCTTTAAGTCGTTTTCTAATGGTGCATTATTAAAGTAAGCTATAATCCACCAATAAGTGGGGTCAGAATAATATTCGGCGGCTAGTTTATGATATCTATCGCTAAACGCCCAGGTGTGATTTAAAATTGTCACAGTGGACAAGTCTTTTAATTTAAGGGTTTTAAATTTTTCAAAAGAATAGTGAGATATTTGCGCAACACCTCTCTGTTTAAGAACTTCTTGATATTGAATGTCAGAAGTAGTCACAATCTTATTTTTTCTATATCTTGAAATTGGCATCTAATCTACTCCTTAATAATTACTATTCTGGCGGAGGAATCGGCGTAATCGGCTGCAAGGCATCTATTTCTGCTTGTAAGTCATCCGGTGTAGCTAACTCGTCAACGTTTTTTTTCTTCCATTCATCAAGCGTTTCTTCTGGATCTGAATTTATTTTATTTCTAGAGACCCCTTCTGCGGTGATCCCTGCGAGTCCAATGGTAAATATTTCACTACCCGCCCAGTTTGTACCTGCCCAGCCAGGTGGCTTATCATGAAGCACGCCAAGCTCAAACTCTATTTGCCATCCGGACTCTAATAATTGACCTTTTGAGCCTTGCTCAGTGGCAACTGGTTCTAGCGTGCCATCGCCTATACTTACGGCTGAAGATCCGGGTTGTATTGTAAGCTGAGATATATAACCTTTAACATCTTTATAATTTTTATATTTTCTGCCTGCATTTGCGCCCATACCTTCTTTATAGAAAAGTATTTGAAACAATGGCGGCGCTGCAATTGCACCACCGGCAATTGGACTCATGTTTGGTGCATTATCGCTAGCAGTACGCAAATATCTTGGGTATTGAAACATTTGAAATTTTTGAATTTTTTCTGTAAGTTTCTGTGGGCTATATCTACTTGTTGAATCTTCATTGGCAAATGTTGTTATTTTAAACTGCATTTTTCTCGCAGTATTTTGATAAAAAATCATGGGGTCCATTTTACCGTATGCAGTTTCCTCTGAAAATTTTGGACTATAGTTGTCAGTTATTGCTATTTGATCACAACTAAAAGATACAGTGTTATCGGAATCCAAACTAGAGTTTATATCTGGTGTGCCTCCAGGTAAATGTAAAGCTCTAACGACTAATATATTTGTAGACATTCCACCATTGCTAGCCATTATGCTGAAACCTCGAATGATCTTTGCATTGTATCAATTGTTATATCTCTGGCAACCCTGCTAATTTCTCTTTCATCCATTTTAAGAACTATGTTTAATTTTATGTCTTGCGCATTAGCAACTTGCTGATTGTTGGTGTTCATAGTAACATTGTTGTTCGCATTGTTGGCAACGTTATTCACATTTTGTACATTTTGCGAACTAGTCATTATGTTGTTAAAAGTGCTCAACGTTGACATCATATTCTTTGTTTGTTGGGCTGGGGTAATACCAGATCCTTGAGGTACACTCATTAATTCAGGACCAGCTTCACCTACGAGTGACATACCACCAGGGGCAAAATCAGTTCCCATTTCAAAAGAATCAAGCTTGGCTATTGCAGCCTCTCTCAATCCAGCCACAATGTGCATGGGAGAAAACTTTTTTAGAGCTTTTGCCAAGCCTCCCGCTCCAGGGACATATTCAAGAACTTCCGCGAAGCCAGCAAAGATTAACAAAATACCACCAGATAATGATGCTAGGACTGCTTGAATCGCAACATGCATTACCTCAATTATAACTCTAGCTAAGGCTTTAAACACAATTTTTATACCCTCTCCGATTTTGTCTACAGTTAATCCAAAATCATCAAAAGCACCACTCAGTAACCCAATCACAGCCATTATCGCGAGCAACGTTAGTGTTATCGGCAGAAAGGCAAAATTAGTGCCTATTCCAGCAAAAATCCCTGCGCCGCCGAGTTTAGTGAACCCTGCAGAGGCAAGAGGCAGAAAAGTGGCAAGCTGATTTACAATCATAACAAAGGCACCGAACATACCAATTATTGGTGCAAAGCCAGTCTGAAAGTCTGTTATTATTTTATTTAGATTTTCAAATGTAGTTAAAAGAGTCTCATTGGTGGTTATTTGAAGTTCACTTGCTAGTTGTTTTTTCTGATCTTGGGTTAAATTTTCCATTCCTTGCTTTCTTAGTTCTTCTAGTGACATCTTAGAGCCATCCAATGCAGCTTGAGCCTCTTCAATACTTCGAATATTATCATCATTAAATAGTCTTTCAGCAATAGCAACTGATACGCCTAAAGTGCTAGCCAAAGCTTCTTTTCCACGACGACCAAGTTCATCAAAGGACTTGCCACTATTTGCTAAACTTTCTCTCAAAAGCTCTATTCTTCTTTCCTCTGTGGCGTTTAGCATCTCCATAGAATTCACTAAAGGCCCACCGAGAATAAAGTTTAATTTACCAGCTGATTTCATGGCACCTTCAAATGTATCGAATCTTTTACCGATATGAACTAATTCTTCCATTGAAATACCTGCTGCTTTTGCTTCTTTAGCTAACTCTTTAAATACTTCTGCGCCCTTCTCTCTGCCATGTGTTGCTAATATATCAAAATTGTTATTCAATTGTTCTAGCATTTTGTTACCAGATTCACCAATTGTACGCCCAAAGTTTACCATTTCCTGTGAAAATTCAGAGGCTGCACTAGTGCTCAACCCCATACCAGTAGTTAAATTTTGAATTGAACTGGCAAATGTAGAAGTGTTTACACCTAATCGATTTAATATTGCTGCATCTTCAGTCAGAGCCTTTCTTTGCCCCCACTTTAGAAGCATTAGAGACGGAAGCAGCAGAACGATTTACACTTAAAAACGTAACAAAAAATCTTAAGGGTCGCGCCACAGAATTTGGA
>NZLH01000047.1 GCA_002694155.1 Pusillimonas sp.
AATCTTTAGGTTGATCTTCGCCTATGCCAGGAGCAGCAAATAAAGACTCAGCTTCAGTTTTAGGTTTTTCAGGTTCTGCAGTAACTGTTGTAGCTTCAACAGGCTTTTGCGGTTTAGTTTGATCCATTAATTGATCAATAGCTTTTTTTGATTGATCGTTCCATGTGTATAAATTATCAAGAACACTAGGATCTTGATTTATCATACTAACAAACTCTTCTAATGAAATTTCATTTCCAGTAGAGCTAATATAAGATTCTAATAATATTTGTTCTGGATTCATTTATTGACTTATTTGACTACGAAATATATCTTTCAATGTTAAATTAAAATCATTTGCGTTATATGGACTATCAGAAAAACTTGCATATAAAGATTCAGGTTCATATATATAACTAGATTTACCATCTTTACCAGTTTCTATATAATAATCTCTTAACCATTTTTCACCATCAGCTGATTCTAAAAACTGATCAAATTTTTGTTGATCAACAACCGGTCTATTTGTAAACGATAATTGAGGCTTTCCATAAACTAATTTAGTAGCTTGAACAAGTTTACCGCTACTATCTCTAGTCATTACAGGTTCTTTAACAGTAGTATTAAATCCATATTTATCACCAAAATTATTTATAGCAGTTTGCAAATGTTTTGCTCTATCACTAATGCTATCAGTAACAACAGTATTAAAAAATTGTTGATCATTATCAGCTACATCTTGCCTATATTTAGTTAAACTTAAATTTTCTATAACTAAAGGATTTCCTTGTCTGTCATTACTGTCCATGTCAAAAGCTGTAACACTAAAACCACCTGATGGATCTTCACCAATATATATGTTGCCCTTTTGTTTGTCTAACGATTCGTAAATATCTATCATACCAGGAGCAAAATTATCCATTATAGCGCCTTGCTGTCCAGGTGGTATATTTTTAGCTTCTTTATATAGTCTATATCCAGCAGTAAAGTTTTCCATATCTTTTTTAAATGTACTTATTTTAGCTATATATTTATTTCTTATTTGATCTATAACTCTTAATGAAGCGTCTTGACCACCAGCTGCTTGTATTTCATCATCCATTCTTTTTCTTAACAAAAACAAAGTATCTCCAATAGCATCTTCTTGAAATACTTTTTTACCAGCTTGTGTCTCAAAGTTTTGAGCTTGCTCTTTTAAATCTGCAGCTTCTTTATCAACGGTTCCAAAAGTACTTCTGTCAAAAGCATCTTTAGTTCTTTTTTCTTGTGCAGCTTTTTTTTCTTCAAGCTGTTTTTCTCTTTATGCTTCTTTAGCTCTTCTTCTTCTAAGCTCTGCTTGTTGTTGAATACCATTAGCAGTTGCATTTAAACTTGTATAAAAAGCTTGTATACTTCTTGCAGCTTGATCTGCTCGAGTCTCTATTTTTTTTGGATTTTCGTATGCTCCCATAATTTAGTCTAATTATTATTATCCTCCACCTAATAACGTAGTGCTTGATCCTAATGTAGCTGGATTTGTAAAGTTACTGCCAAAAGTAGAAGGATTGTAACCTGTTGTGTTTGCACCAGCACCTGCACTAGCTCCTCCAAAAGCTTGGCTAAAACCACCAGCCGCAATACCTGCACTAGAAGCTGCACCTGAAATACCTGCCATAAGGGCAGCTTGACCACCAGCTTGAAAATCTATAGCTCTTTGTTCTGCGTTTTGTTGTTGTGCTGCTAATCTATTTAATTGTGCTATATCTCTAGTTTCTTGTCTACCATACACATTTATTTCTTCTTGAAGTGCTTGTTGTTCTAGAGCCATTTGTTGGTTCATTTTTTGTGCTTCACCTTCTAGTTTTAATTGTTGGTTTTTAAGCTCTTGATTTTCTATGGAAGCAGCTACTTGCGCTTTACTTGCAGCAGCTTGTCTAGCTAATGCTGTAGCAGCACCTGCACCAACACCTGATTGGTTTAAAGCGTTAAGTGTATTTGCTAATGCCTCATCTGTTTGTTCCATTTTAATGTTAACACCTTGCATTGCTACACCTAAATTTTCATAAGGATTAAATACTTGTTGCTTTAAACCTCTTATTTCATCTGATTTATCTACTACAGGTTGTCTACTAGCTTCTAACGCTCTTAATCTAGCTTCTTCTCTTCTAGCTTTAGCAGCTTCAATTCTAGCATTTTTATTTGCTTTAGAATTTTGAGCTATACCTACACCTAAACTACCTAGAGCTGCGGCACCCGCGATTATTCCAGTTACTATTCCAGCCATTTATTTGTTTTTTAAATATTCATTATATTCACTTTGATTAAAAGCAAATAATCTTTTTTCTATTTCGTCTAAATCTTTTTCATTGTCAGGATTAGAGTGTATATTAATCCATATAGCATCTTCAACTACTTCTATAACTCTTTGTGTACCAGGATTAGATATAGTATAGCACGGTGCTTCATATTCACTTATACTTTCAGCATCGGCAACTTTTACTATACCGTGCATTAAAAACCAAGAGTGTAGCTCTTTATGTATAGCTCCTACTATTATAGTACCTTTAGATACATCCATACGGCGCATATAAACGCCATTAGTAAACTCATTTATTATTTCTATACCTTCTGCTTCTCTAACTAATTTTTTGCCGTCTCCGACTATATTTATTCCGTCTGCTTTTTCTATTAATAATTTAGATAAATTTTCTATAGTACTTTTTCTTTTTTCTATTAAATTTAATTCCATTTACATTGATGATAATACATAATTTGATGATACTGAAAACAATTGTTTAGCACCACCAGGCTCAGTACTTGAGTCTATTGACATTTTAACTGTCATTAAATATCCTTTTACACCGCTAACTTGATTACCGTATATAACTTCACCAGGTCTTACTACGCTAGCACTAACTAAATTAGCTACATATTTATTTTCTTTTCTATCAAAACCAGCTCTTAATATTGGTTGAGTTAACGTTGCTGGATATATATTTCCAGAATTATCGTATTGACCTTCAACATAACTTTTTATAGAGCTAGTACTATCTTGATATTGATTCCAAGTACCGCTATTACTTACTTGATCTACGCCTTCAAAGTCAGATAAATAACTATCAACTTCCCAACCGTTGCTTCCTTCATAAGCTATAGTATTAAAGTTCTTAATTACAGTAGGATTAGGGTTGAATATAAATTCAACAAAAGATTCTGCTGGCGTTGTAGCTCCATAGAATTTACTTCTAGTTGTAGTAGTACTTTCGTCATAATGTTTATAAATATTACTATCTATAAACGTATAAAAATTATTTTTAAGACTAGCCATAGCATTTGGTTTATAGCTATAAAAACTAGTCCAACCTTTTATTTGCTCATCATATCCTACAGTATCAAAAGTATCAGCGTCGGTAGATATTGTTCTTGGCTTAGTTTGTAGTGATAAAGTATAAGCTGATTGATGCGTGTCCCAAGCTCCATATATTTTACCTTTAGCAAATGTTACAAATACAGCGTTATCATATGTACCTGCACTACCAAAATTAGCAGCTGGATCTACTGTTATGTTTAATGTTGAACCTGCGTCTACAACGTTTGTTACAGTACAACCTGTAGTAGCATTACCTGAAGCGTTAGAAAGCTCTAAGGACGCGCCTAATTGAATATTAGAGGCATCTACTGCTACAACACTGAACGATGTTAAGCTACCAGTAGGCGATCCTGACAATGTTACTGTTATTGATTGCCTTTCGTAATCATCAGATATTTTAGCTAACTCATCTCTAAAATAATCACGCATACCATAACCAGATATTTCAGTTATACCATCTCTTGAAAGTCTCAATATAGCTGATCTATCTTTGTCTGCAAAGTATTTTCTATAACCAAAAACTGAAAAAGACTCTGGATTTCTACTTATACCATATTCGCCTAAATAAGGTACATCTTGACCAAAGAATTGTATAGCTCCTGTTTCTACAGACCCTTGATCGCCAGAATATATAGCATTTTTATTTATTAATACTTTAGTTACTTTACTTTCTTGAAATACATTTAAATTAGTATCTTCAGAGTAAAGCTTTTGTATTGATCCATTAATAGGATCTAAGTCTTTTAATATAGGATCCGCTATAGAAAAAACATTTGTTTCGTTAAATCCAGTTCTAGTATTTAGTAAACCAGAATATATTAAACTATGTTTTCTATCTAATGCGTCTTTGTTTTCATTAACAACATATGCTCTTACACCTAAAGTTATTTGTGGATTATTAAAGCCACCTTTTATTCTACTTTCTTCTATGTAATAATTTTGATAGCCACTAGTAAATGTACCACTACCAAACGGAAACGTTGGATAACCAGATGGATTCCATGGAAGCCCAGGCCAGCTTATATTACCTGCAACATCTAAGGCTTTTTTTATCCAAAAAGAATTAAAGTATTTCACTCCAACTGTGTACATATTATATATATTACTTGTTTTTACTAATTATTACTATGATGATGGTGATACTACTATTTCACATAAAGCTAATAAACCACCTCCGTCTGTTACAGTTACAATAGCACTTTGATTACCAAAACTTTCTGCACCGGCATTTATATTCAAATAAGCAATACCTTCTGTTTGTACTAAGTCATAATACGGTAAAGCATTAGCGTCAATACCAGAAAGTGTATAAGTTAAATCAGTTCTTAAATTAGCTGTATTACTATTATTAGTTCCGTTTCTACCATCAAAACTTAATACTAATAAGTTTTCTGCAGTTGATACACCTGTCACATTTAATGTGTTACCACAGCCACTGCTACCAGGCCAAGCAGAGTTAGGACCTAAATTTAAAGGTACGATAGTTGGTACAACATTACTAAGACCAAATAGCGGTGAAGTAAAACCAGCGCCTGGTGCAGCACCTAGTGTTAGATCTTTAGTAACAAATGTACCGTCAGTACTAAATGTAGCAGACGGTGCCTTTACTCTTATAGTAAAAGTATAAAAATCTTTTGCAGCTGAATTACTAGCATAATAAAAATAACTAAGGTTTCTTATTTTATAAGCACCTAAACTTCCTACCGCTGTTAAACTAAAATCGCTAGTAACATTATTGTTTAAAGCATCAGTTACAGAAAGCAATGTCATAGTTATGTTAGAACCAGTTAAAGAGTTGCCAGCATAGTCTGTAGCATATATACCTGTTGCTTCAGTTAAATCGGTATTTAAAGCAGCTGACTCAGGTAAACTCCAAGTTATACCTAAAGTTCCTGAAGCATCTCTAAATCCATATGGCGTAGTAGTGTCGTTAGCTATTATATTTGCATTTAAATCAGATATTTTACCTGCAGAACTTGTTTCCCAATATATATCTAGCTTAGACTCTAATGGCTTTGTTTCAAATATTGATAATGGGTTTTGTTTAGGATTTGTATTTCTAGGATCTAAACCACCTGCTGGTCCATAAACACTTCTAGTAACAGTAACATCAAAAGTACAGTTTCCATCACCAGCCGCTTCAATATTAGCTGTAGAAGTTAATGGATATGAACTTAAGTTTTCCCAAGGTCCACCAGTATTAGTTAATACTATTTTGTTTACACTACCAGTTGACGCATTAAAAGTTACTTGTATATTTTTATTTTTAAACTGTTTATCAGTTGCTGTTGTACCTTTAAAAACAATAGGAACATTTTCACCTAAATCTGGATAATCAGCACCGGAAGTTGATACTGCACTTACACTAACTTCATATTCTGCAGCATTTATACTAGGACCAACTTGTCCATAAGTACTAATGTTAGATCCAGCTGTATAAACATTCATACGAGCAATAAATGGATTTGACTGATAATTATATAAAACAGGCGCTCTATTAAATGGAAATATAGATGACGGCGACCATAATCCTAAATCTTCACCAGTTCCTATAGCTACTACAACATCTGACTCTTGATCTGGATAATACTGTCTTTTATATTGAACTGTGCCATATCTATTTATAACTCTAGGTATTAATTCTACTGAAGCATTTTTAACTTGAGATCCACTGTCTAAGTCTCTTTCTCTATCTCTAGTTTTTAACAATGCTTCTCCTTCTTCTGTATATGGATCAGCTTGAAAGTAATTACCATTAGTATCTGTAAATTGATAATAGCTAGGATCATCAGAAAACGAAGGTCTACCTGATCTAAATTTATTTTGATTAGGACCAACTAATGTTATATCTTTAGGAACTTTACTTAAGTTATCAGCTTGTAAAACAAAGTGCACAACTGGTTCATCTTCGCTAGCTGCTAAAGGATCTTGACTTTCTCCATCAATATACCCATTTAAAACACCAGGTACAAAAACATTATAGTAATCTGTTTCAGTTTGTTTTACTACAAACTTGTAACTAAACCAGCCTAGTGGATTAGTAGAGCTATATAATCCAGGCGTTCCAATAGAAGTATTTTTTATAGAATCTATTGTTTCATTAAAAGTAATTTTTAACTGATCACCTGGCCAAGTATTATTAGAACTATACAAGCTAGTTGTAGCTGTACCAGGGTAATAAGAAAAATTAGCAGTACCACCTGTTTGACCTTCGTTATTACCAGTTTTATAAGGATTAAATATAGTAGAACCTTTTAATTCTGGATCTTGAATATTGCTATTTACTTTAGATAATATTACATCTGACTGTCTACCATATCTATCAGAAAGCACTACGCCTATTTGGTAAGTTCTATTTTGTTTTAAAGTATGGTTTTGATATTCTAATCTAATATTAGAAGCTTCTACAGAAGCTGCAGGCGCTACTTGAGTAAGTTTAAATCCAACCTTAGCATCGTAATCTATTTCACTTGGCGGAGTATGTTTGTCTACTATATTTCCAAATACTAATCTATTTCCTATTACTTCTTGTGATAGAGCTCTTACAGGTGTTTGATCAGATACTCTTAATAAATCTCTTAATGGTAAAGTTCTAAATGGTTTTCTAGATTGATAATCATAAAACAAAAGAGCAGAGCCATTACCTGTTAAAGTATTAGCTGGTATAGTTTCTAGCAAGTTTAAAGTTGTACTAGTTGCATTTTTAAATATTATATCAATAGAGTCTAATTTTAAATCATCTACAACGTTACCCCAGTTAGTAGAGCCATCAGGCACAGGAATACATAAAGTAATATTATTAACTTTATTTTTCATTATATTTAGCTCTGTAGATTGCATTGTTTTTTCTTCGTCATTGCCAATAAAATAGCCATCTTGTTCTGGTATAAAACATTCTTGAGTAAAAGGAGATATTAAAGAATATTCACCGTCATCAAATTTAAACCTATATGCAAACCTTACAAACTTTTCTTTTAAATAATCTTTATCACCTGGCCAATTAGCATTGTAGTACGGATTAGCTGTACTTCCATCAGGTAAATACTCATTTACAACATCTTTCATTGTAGAAGATGTTTGCACTGTTAGTGTTATTTGAACGCCACTACCACTTCCTGACCTTTGTACTATTTGAACTACATCACCATCGCTATATCCAGATCCATTGTTGTTTATTGATACTGCAGTTATATTACCTGCCGATGGCCCCGAACTAGAAACAGTATCAACATTTATAGTTAATCCTTGCCCTGTACCACCAGTTGTTTGACAATTAGTTTGTACTACGTAAGTGCCAGATTGTGTGCCACCAATACTAAGTGCTGTTACTTCATCTCTTATTAATTCTATAGGACTAAAAGGATAATATTTAGCTAGTGATATTTGATCTTCAGATGTATAATAACTAGTATTAGCTAATGCTCTAGTAATATTTATTTTTCTAGGTTGGTTTCTATTGTCACTAAAAAATAAATTATTATCAATAGTATTTACGCCTAACACAGGATGTGTCTTAGAAAAGTTTAAAAAGCTACCTGATACTATTAATGTTGAAGTTAACGTATTTATATTATAAACACCTATATGGCAAGATGCAGCTGCTGGCGCAAAGTTTGATAATTTATCAGATGAAGTGTCTACATAGTTAGTCATAAACACAAATATTTGATCTCTAGTCGGATCCATGAAAAACCCTATTATATCTATATTAGGTGTAGAACTTAAACCAAAATCAGTTAATGATATATTACCTAATATATTTTCTAAAGACCCTACATCTGCACCTTCAGATTTACTTACAGATACGTTTTGAGCATCTCTATATTCACCTGGAGGCACAAGCCTAGCATCTAAGTCTTTATTCATTTTAGACTTGATAAAACTATTTCTTGCTTCAGCCATTTAATTAATGTTTAATCCACTTTGATTTGCCTCTCATTACTTGGACAAACTCTTGTAGTTTTATATTTGATAATCTTATTTTAGCATTTCTAAGAGCAGCTCTTCTTTCTATCTTATATCTTCTTACTATATACTCAGGTATATTAGCTCTAGTAGATAATACACCATGTAACATATGCATGTACATAGCTTCTTCAGCCATTTTAGATATTTTCATATCTCCATCAGCGGCTAAACCATCTGATATATAAGTAAATATAATTAGCTCATTAGCTAAGTTACTACTGAACATTATTTTACCTTCTCTATAATTTATATTAAACCAGCCATTACTTTGAGATGTAACAGGATTTGATCCATATCTCTGGCCATAAGCTACTTTTTCCCATCCCCAGTCATAAACACCTTCATTGTACATTTGATCTGTATATGCTCCTGATATTTTATAATCTTCAGCTTCTGACCATCTTTCGTTAGATATTGATGTTCCTTCTAGGTTATTTGCTACATCATCTTGAGTAGGTATACCATTACTATCTTGAACAGGTACTTGTTGAGGGCTTTGATGCAATAAGTTAGTAGGGTATATAGGTCTTTGCACGCCTAATCCATCTACTCTAAAGAAACTTACGTAGTTAACATAGTCTTGTGGTATTAATAAAGACAAATTAGCAGGTATAGTTAACTCTTGTGATTTTGTACTTTTTAAAGTATCATAACTAAACTCTTGTAAACCTCTTTTAGCGTGAAACATTAAATCAGTTCTTTTAACATTTGGTATTAACTTACCAGCACCAACATACGCTACTTGAAAATTACTAATAATATCGTTTATACTTATTGTAGAGTAAGTATCATGATTAGACCATTTGCCTGGTTTAGTATTAGTTAATACTATTTTAACTACTTGACCAGCGGTTGCAGCAGTACCTAAAGTAACAGTATTAGATGATGTTAGTTGATAATTTCCAGCACCAGCTGCTTCAGTTAGTTTAGTGTTATCTAAAAAAACTTCAAAGTTAGTATTACTAACACCAGCAACAGTACCTATTAAGTCAACACCAAGTGATTTATAACCAGCTCCACTTTGATCAGTACCGCCAGTCCATATAAATACTGACTGTGTACTTGCTGCAGGTACTAAGTATACTTGTTGACTTGCGTAATATTGTTCGTTAGTTTGAGTTACTTGTGCCATTTATTAACTTTTTTCATTAACAGTATCTTGTTGAACAAGAGCAGCTGCTGTTTGTACTATTTGTGGATCACGTATTATAACACCACTGTATTGTAATATTTTTAATATTATTTCTGTTTGTTCAGATACATCTAGTTCAAAATTTTGTGAACCAGAAGCAGTAAATTGATAAGCACCATTGCCTAAAACAGAATAATTCCATGTAATTTGAGCAGGAGTTTTTACATAACTACACTTAACACCAGTTTGTATACTTGTTGGGTATACATATATTTTATCATGTAATACTGGTGGCGGACCTGCAGATGATTGATGTTCACCGCGTTGTACATATATTGGATGTGTTGTAGTAGGAGAAGTTAGTGGAGATTTATTTATTAATAAATACTCATTTTGTTGTACAGGTTGTATTATAGTAGCGTCATTAAAATAAACAACACCTAACCTGTGTAGATCAGATGGCAAATAAAAGTAATTAGATGTATATGTAGCTGCTGCTTCAACTTCAAACGGTGCTATTTTATTTTGTATTTGAAAAACTCTATCAGAAAACTCAGTGTTAGTTTGTGGTTGTCTTTGTAACTGATTTAGCTCTTCAAAATAATTTTCAAATATTTCCAATTGAACTTGTTGGCCTACCTTGTTAAATTCATCAGGCGTCATATAACCTCTTTGTTCTTTATTAAGTATAAACAACACTGTTTTATAAACCGTATCTACGTTTACTGCCATATTAGTATTTTAAAAGGGACCGCTTTACTACGGTCCCATAATAATTATAATCACTTGTTATTTTAGTTTTTTCTCGATAGATTTATAAACTTCAAGTCCTTCGTCTGTTTTAAACCACGCAGCCATAGCTGTATATGGATTTTCATCAAACGGAACGCTCATTAATTTTCTACCGTTAGTAGCCCAAGTAAATGTTCGTTGATCAGAAGCTAGTTTTATTATTCCGTGATCAACTGCATTTATAGCAAAGTTTCTTAAAATAACATTATCATCATTAGCTAGATCAATAAATAACTTAGGATTCTGTCTAGCAAATAACAATACATCTCTTTTTAGTTCTTTTGTTGATAAGTTACTTACACTTGAACCTACTTCAACTCTTAATATTGCCTCAGCTTGATCTATATCCATTGATCTTGCAGCATTTAAAGCATCTAACTGTAAATCTAATTCTTGTAATTCATCTACAGCTTCAACTTGTCTGTCAAGTTCACTAAATATAATACCATTATGAGGGTGATGTAATAAAAATTCTTGTAAGTTTCTTTTTTCTTTAGCAACGTGTAGCACACCGTTTGTAAATACAATGTGTTTTAGAGTAACGTTACCTTTCTGTTCATCTACAAAAATACTTTTTTGATTAGTAGCATATCTTAGTTCTCTTTCATATCCTTTTTCTTTGTCAAACCACACTAAAGGATAACGTTGTGTATGCTTACTAGGTATTGTCCAAGTTAATGGCTCTGCATTATTCATTAAATAATAATGTCTATCTTTATACTCCCAAGTATCTTTTTTTACTTTAGGAGTTTTTTCTTTTGTTTTTTCCATAATATAATATAATATAATAATTAAAAAGACCCCGCCGAAGCGGGATCTTATTATTGTTTTTAACTATAAGCTATTTCACTTACAACTTGTGATAAATCAACATCTTGCAAACCTGCTCCACCGCCTATTTTACCAATAGCATCGTTAAGAGCTTGAACATCTGCTTGAACAAAATCAGCAACAGGTGTAATAGTTACGTTAAGTGAACTACTTCCCAAATATGTTACGTCTATTGTATCAGGTGTTGTTCCAGTTTGTAGCTTAATTGTAGCTACGCCTTCAGCTGATAATATATCAAATGCGTCACCAGCTTTTTTTAATTTTACATATCCCATAATTTCTAATCTTTAAAATGTTAATAATTATACAGTTTTAAATAACACAAAGTTATTAGCCGCTTGTACCACTAAACATCTTTCAGTTAAGAAATGTACTTCCATAGCATCTAAAGCAGAAGTAAAAGCTCCACCTACTGAACCAGTAATCCAGTTTTTGTATCTTCTA